>NZ_RZRY01000015.1:0-31342 GCF_003998035.1 Mesorhizobium sp. M2A.F.Ca.ET.039.01.1.1
GCATCCAGGTCTACCGCATCGTCGAAAGCCTCGGCGCCACCGAAGGCGCGCCGGCCGCCGGCCTGGCGGACGTCATCGTCGACATCACCACCACCGGCTCGACGCTGCGCGCCAACCACCTCAAGGTGCTGGGCGACGGCACCATCCTCAAGTCGCAGGCCTGTCTGGTCGCGTCGAGGAAGCAGCGCGACGCGGCGGATGAGGCACGGTTGCGGGCAATCGCAGCCAAAATGGGCGCCTTGGTCGCTTAGCCCTCCCTACCTTCGGCGGGTTTCCACCGCCTTTGCAGGCTGATAGGCTCAATCATCTCGGGAGGAGACGGCGATGGCGATCAAACTCGACGAGCTTATGAACGCCACCAATTTGCGCGGGCATCGCGCGAGCGGCACCTTTATTGCCCCGGCCGGCGGCAAGGCGCATGTCTCGGGCGATCGCTTGGTGCCTTTGCTCGACAAGACCATTCCGGAGCTGTTCTCCGATACGGTGAGCAAATACGCCACGCTCGACGCCGCCGTCTTCGTCGGTCAGGACAAGCGCTTCACCTGGAGCGAGCTGTCGGATGCGGTCGACGCCCTGGCCGCCGGTTTCCTGGCGCTCGGCCTGGAAAAGGGCGACCGCGTCGGCATCTGGTCGCCGAACCGCTGGGAATGGCTGGTGACGCAGTTCGCCACCGCTCGCATCGGCCTGATCCTGGTCAACATCAACCCGGCCTATCGGCTGACCGAGCTGGAATATGCGCTCAACAAGGTCGGCTGCAAGGCGCTGGTCACGGCGGCCCAGTTCAAGACATCCGATTACCTCGGCATGATCGAGACGCTCGCGCCGGAGATCGCCAAGGCGGAGCCCGGCAAGCTCAAGGCGAAAAAGCTGCCGGCGTTGAAGATCGTCATCCGCATGGGTGACGACAATTCGCCCGGCATGTTCAATTTCGGCGATGTGCTGGCCATGGCCGGCCGCGACGAGCACGACAGTCTCGACCGCATCTCGGAGAGCCTGAAGCCCGCAGATGCCATCAACATCCAGTTCACCAGCGGCACGACCGGCGCGCCGAAGGGGGCGACGCTGACCCACGCGAACATCGTCAACAACGGCAATTTCGTCACCTCGGCCATAAAACTCACCGTCGATGACCGGCTCTGCATCCCCGTGCCGCTCTACCATTGCTTCGGCATGTCGATGGGCACGATGGGCTGCGTGTCGAAGGGCGCGACCATGGTCTTCCCTGGCGAAGGGTTTGACGCCGGCGCGACGCTGAAAGCGGTCGCGCAGGAGCATTGCACCGGACTCTACGGCGTGCCGACCATGTTCGTCGCCATGCTCGACCATGCCGATTTCGCCGGCTTCGACCTCTCCAGCCTGCGCACCGGCATCATGGCCGGCTCGCCATGCCCGATCGAGGTGATGAAGAAGGTGGTGTCGCTCATGCATATGAGCCAGGTGACCATCGCCTATGGCATGACCGAGACCAGCCCGGTCTCCTTCCAGAGCAGCGTCGACGACCCGCTTGAAAAGCGCGTCTCCACCGTCGGCCGCATCCACCCGCATGTCGAGGTGAAAGCGATCGGCGCGGATGGCGCGACCGTCGCGGTCGGGGAGCCTGGCGAGCTTTGCACGCGCGGCTATTCGGTGATGAAGGGCTATTGGGACGACGCTGACAAGACCCGCGAGGCGATCGACGCCGAGGGTTGGATGCACACCGGCGACCTCGCCACGATAGATGCCGAGGGCTATTGCAACATCGTCGGGCGGGTAAAGGACATGGTCATCCGCGGCGGCGAGAACGTCTATCCGCGCGAGGTCGAGGAGTTCCTCTACCGCCATCCAAAGGTCAAGGAAGTGCAGGTCTTCGGCATTCCGGACGACAAATATGGCGAGGAACTCTGCGCCTGGATCGTGCTGAAGCCCGGCCAGATCGCCACCGCCGAGGAAATCAAGGCCTTCTGCGCTGGCCAGATCGCGCATTACAAGGTGCCGCGCCACATCCGTTTCCGCACCGAATTGCCGATGACGGTGACCGGCAAGCCGCAGAAATTCCTGATGCGCGAAGCGATGGTGGAGGAACTCGGGCTGGTGGCGCAGAAGACGGCGTGAAACGGCATTTATGGACAACGAGTTTCCCAATTTCGCGGCGCTGAGGGCCGCCAAAATCGAAAACGTGGATTATCGCATCGTCGTCCGCCGAGGCGCGCGAACGGGCGGCGCGATCGTCATGGCTCCGCATGGCGGCAAGATAGAGCCCCGCACCTCCCTGATCACCGAGACGATAGCCGGCGACGATCTCGACATGTATTGCTTTGAAGGGCTGATGCCGGAAAGCAACCGGGAGCTGCACATAACGTCCAGGAACTTCGACGAGGCAACCGCGCTGGACCTGTTGCGGACCAAGTCCACTGTCGTCGCCATCCACGGCCGTCAGGATCGCGACGATCTCGCGACGGTCTACCTGGGCGGCAAGGACGCCGCATTGGTTTCGGAGATAGCCTGGCGCCTGCAGGAGGCCGGCTTCCAGACGCAAAAGGACAACCATCCGTTTCCGGGCATCCAGGATTCGAACATCGTCAATCGCGGATTGACGGGAAAAGGCGCACAACTGGAAGTCCCCTTCTCGCTGCGCCGCCGGCTGGGCAACGAGCCGGACCTTCTGGAAAAATTCTGTGGGGCGGTTCGCAGGGCCATGGAGACAAGCGACGCCCAAAATGGTGCCTGGTCCCCAATCCTATTTTGAATGCTGCAAAGTGCTCGGGACGTGCTCCCCACGCGCTTTTCCGCTAAGGTCGAAAAAACGCATGGTGTAGACCAAGGGGGGTGGATGACGAGTTACGCCCGGTCGGGAACGTCCTACACGATGCCGCTGGCCGCGCTGGCGATGGCTCTCGCGGTCAAGGCCAGCGGCCTTTCGGTTGACGAAGGGTCGCTAAACGTCAGGATCCTCGTCGGAGCGCTGTCGAGCGCCATCATGTTCGTCACCATTTTCGTCGTGCTCGATCATGCCGAGGCGCTCGCCCGGCGCGTAGGGGAGCCCTACGGAACATTGGTGCTGACCTTCGCGGTGACGGCGATCGAAGTGTCGATCATAGTCTCCATGATGCTGCATGGAGAAAACAACCCGACGCTGGCGCGCGAGTCCGTTTTCTCGACGGTGATGATCACCTCCACCGGCGTTGTGGGCATCTGCCTCACGCTTGGCGGCTGGCGCTATCGCAAGCAGGCGATCGTCCGGCAAGGGACCAGCGCCTACCTGTCGGTCCTGATCGCGCTGACCGTGATGACGCTTATTCTTCCGACCTACACCCGAACCACGGACCCCGGCACGTTTTCGGCGGCTCAGCTTGGTTTCGTGAGCGTCCTTTCGGTGCTGCTCTATGCGAGCTTCGTGTTCGCCCAGACCGTTCGTCACCGGGAGGACTTCGTCCAGGGACAGGCACACGACGCACCGATGCGAACCGCCTCCCACGACAGCATTTCCGTCAGCGCCGTGCTGCTGTTGAGTGGGCTCATCGGCATTGTCCTGCTCGCCGAGCAGGTCGCCGCGAGCGTGGAGGACGCGCTCGCCGCCTACCAGGTGACCCAGGCCGACAGTATCGTGGGCGCGTTGATCGCGGCGCTGGTTTTGATGCCGGAGGCCATCTCAGCGATCCGCGCCTCGTTCAGGAACGAGCTGCAGCGCAGCCTCAACGTCGCGATGGGGTCGGCCTGCGCCACGATCGGTTTGACGATACCGGCGGTCGCGGCCGCCAGTCTGCTGACGGGCAGGGGACTGACCCTGGGGCTTCCGGCCTCCGATGCCGTGCTTCTGGTACTGGCGCTCTTCATATGCAGCGTCAGCTTCAGCACCGAAAGAACGACGTTCCTGACCGGGATGGTCCATGTCGTGGTGTTTTTCACCTATGTGTTTCTGATCTTCGTGCCGTGAAGGGTGTCGCGAGCCGAGCATCGGGCGCAGGGTTAGCGCCGCCTCGAGAAGCGCTTCACGCCGCGAGCACCGCCCGATCCAGTCCGCGTATGATCCGCGCCAGTTCCACGCACTCGTCCTGGCGCACCTTGTTCTTCCGCCAGGCCATGCAGATCGTGCGCTGCGGCATCGGCTCCTGGAACGGCACGATCCTCAGATCCGGCAGGGCGCCAGCGGCACTTGCTGCCATTTCCGGCACCAGCGTGACGCCAAGCCCGTGCGCGACCATCTGCAGGAGCGTGGTGAGGCTGGTCGCGCCATAGCTTGCCATCGCCACCGGCCGCACACTGCCGCAGACGGCCAAAGCCTGCTCGCGCAGGCAGTGGCCTTCCTCCAAGAGCATCAGGCGCTCCAGCGCCGGGCTTTCGGGCGGCACCGGCGGTGAGGCGAAGGCCGGATCGCCGGCGGGCACGGCGAGGAAGAAGCGGTCGGCAAAAAGCTTTTCGGTGACGATCGCCGGCTGATCGAGCGGCAAGGCCGCGATGAAGGCGTCGAGCCGGCCAGACGTCGCTTCCTCGACCAGCGACGCGGTCACCGCCTCGCGCAGCTCGAGCTGGAGGGAAGGGTAGTGTTTTTTCAGCTCCGGCAGCACATGCGGCAACAGGTAGGGCGCGACGGTCGGGATGATGCCCAGCCGGAAGCGTCCTTCCATGCTCGGGCGGCCGCGCCGGGCAGTCGTCTCGACGTCACGTATGTCGGCCAGAATGCGTTCGATACGCGGCTGCAGGGCAAGCGCCTCGTCGGTCATGCGCACCGTCTTGCCACCGCGCTCGAACAACAGGCAGTTCAGCCGCTCTTCCATCTCGGCGATCTGCGCGGAAAGCGCCGGTTGGCTGACGCCGGCAAGCTTCGCGGCGCGGCCGAAATGCAGCGTCTGCGCCAGCGCGTCGAAATATTGCATCTGTCGGACAGTGAGGCCAATCATAAGAAAATCCTATCAAATGAAACAGGAAAGGCAATTTGTCTTTATCGGCCGGCCGGCCTAGTCTGGAATCATTCCAGGTTGGCGCGGCCAATGGCTGCCCCTGGGAAATTCCGGGAAAATCAACCTCGGCAAAATTCAACCACGGCAAAACCTCGGCAGAATCGGGAGACCCAAGATGGACGCGAAAACCGACGACAACAGCGCTGGCAAATGCCCGGTGGCGCATGGATCCGCACGGACCAACCGCGACTGGTGGCCGAACCAGCTCGACCTTTCCGTTCTCCACCAGCAGTCGAACCTGTCGGACCCGATGGACGAAGACTTCGACTACGCCAAGGAGTTCGCGACCCTCGACCTCGATGCGGTGATCGCAGACCTGCACAAGGTCATGACGGATTCGCAGGATTGGTGGCCGGCCGACTTCGGCCATTACGGGCCGCTCTTCATCCGCATGGCCTGGCACAGCGCCGGCACCTATCGCATCGGCGACGGCCGCGGCGGCGCCGGTGCTGGTCAGCAGCGTTTCGCGCCGCTGAACAGCTGGCCGGACAACGCCAACCTCGACAAGGCGCGCCGGCTGCTGTGGCCGGTCAAGCAGAAATACGGCCGTAAGATCTCCTGGGCCGACCTTCTGATCCTCACCGGCAACGTCGCGCTGGAATCGATGGGCTTCAAGACCTTCGGCTTCGCCGGCGGCCGCGCCGATGTCTGGGACCCGGAGCAGGATGTGGACTGGGGCTCCGAAGCGAAGTGGCTCGGCGACGAGCGCTATTCGGGCGATCGTGAGCTTCGCGGCCATCTCGGCGCCGTGCAGATGGGCCTCATCTACGTCAACCCGGAAGGCCCGAACGGAAAGCCGGATCCGGTCGCGGCGGCTCGCGACATCCGCGAGACCTTCGGCCGCATGGCGATGAACGACGAAGAAACCGTGGCGCTGATCGCCGGCGGCCACACCTTCGGCAAGACCCATGGCGCCGGCGATGCCTCGCTGGTGGGCGCCGAGCCGGAAGGCGCCGGCATCGAGGCGCAGGGCCTCGGCTGGTCGAGCAAATATGCCTCCGGCATCGCCGGCGACGCCATCACCTCGGGTCTCGAGGTCACCTGGACGACGACGCCGACCAAGTGGAGCAACAATTTCTTCGACAACCTCTTCAACTACGAATGGGAGCTGACGAAGAGCCCGGCCGGCGCCCATCAGTGGACGCCGAAGGGCGGCGCCGGCGCGGGCACGGTTCCGGACGCGCACAATCCCTCCAAGCGCCACGCGCCGGCCATGCTCACCACCGACCTCGCGCTGCGTTTCGACCCGGCCTATGAAAAGATCTCGCGCCGCTTCCATGAGCATCCGGCTGAGTTCGCCGATGCCTTCGCTCGCGCCTGGTTCAAGCTCACCCACCGCGACATGGGTCCGGTCGTGCGTTATCTCGGCCCGCTCGTGCCGAAGGAAGAGCTGATCTGGCAGGATCCGATCCCCGCCATCGACCACGAGCTGGTGAGCGAAGCCGACATTGCATCGCTCAAGGCCAAGATCCTGGCCTACGGCCTCTCGGTCTCCGAGCTGGTCTCGACCGCCTGGGCCTCGGCCTCGACCTTCCGCGGCTCGGACAAGCGCGGCGGCGCCAATGGCGGCCGCATCCGTCTGGCGCCGCAGAAAGACTGGGAAGTCAACGAGCCGGCTCAGCTCGCCAAGGTGCTTGCCAAGCTGGAAGCCATCCAGAAGGAGTTCAACGCGGCCCAGACCGGCGACAAGAAGGTCTCGATTGCCGATCTCATCGTGCTTGGCGGCGCCGCCGCGGTTGAAAAGGCGGCGAAGGACGGCGGCACTGAGGTGAAGGTGCCCTTCACCCCGGGCCGTATGGACGCTTCTCAGGAGCAGACAGACGTCCACTCCTTCGCGGCCCTGGAGCCCAAAGTCGACGGCTTCCGCAATTACAGCAGAGGCAGGCTGCCGATGTCGGTCGAGGCGATGCTGGTCGACCGCGCCCAGCTGCTGACGCTGACGGCGCCGGAATTGACTGTGCTGGTCGGCGGCCTGCGCGTCCTCGGCGCCAATGCCGGCGGTTCCAAGCACGGTGTTTTCACCGACAGGCCGGGCCAGCTCACCAACGACTTCTTCGTCAACCTGCTCTCGATGGCGACCGTCTGGGATCCGGCGGCCGGCTCCGAGCCGGGTTCCGATGAAGTCTACGAAGCGCGTGACCGCAAGACCAGAGAAGTGAAGTGGACCGGCACCCGCGCCGACCTGATCTTCGGCTCGCACGCGCAGCTGCGCGCGCTCTCCGAGGTCTATGGTTCAAGCGACGCCAAGGCGAAATTCGTCAAGGACTTCGTCAAGGCATGGACCAAGGTGATGAACGCCGACCGCTTCGACATCGCGAAGTAAGGTCGTACCTCTCAAGCAAAAAAGGCGCGGGTCATGCCCGCGCCTTTTTTGCGTTTCTCCGGAGCTGTCAGTCTTTTTCGAAGATGCCGGCCTTGGCGACGACGCCGGCAATCGCTCCGCCGATCAGCGGCGCGGCGATGAACAGCCAGAGCTGGCTGAGCGCGGCACCCCCCGAAAACAACGCCGGGCCGATCGAGCGCGCCGGGTTGAGCGACGTGCCGGTAACCGGGATGATGGCGAAATGCAGCCCGGCCAGCGTCAGGCCGATCACCAGGCCGGCAAAGGCGGTGGTGTGCTTGGCGTTGGTGACGCCGAGGATCACCGTGACGAAGGTGAAGGTGCCGATCAGCTCCCACAGCAAGGCCGAGCTCATGCCCCATTTCGCCTCGTCCCAGCCATTGGCGCCGAAGCCGCCGGTGTGGCCGCCGGCCTGGCCGGAAACGATGATCCACAGCGCCAGCGAGGCGATGATGGCGCCGATGATCTGCGCGATCCAGTAGGGAACGACGTCCTTGGCCGGCATCCGCCCTGCCAGGAACACGCCGAGCGTCACCGCCGGATTGAGATGCGCGCCCGAGATCGGGCCAATCGCATAGGCCGCGGCGATCAGGCCGATGCCGAACGCCAGGCCGATGCCTTCCTGTCCGAGCGGCAGCGCGCCGCCGAAACCGCCCGTGACCACGGAAGCCGTGCCGATGAACACCAACAAAAACGTGCCGAGAACTTCTGCCAGATAAGTCTTCATTGCCCTCTCCTCATTGGATCCGTCGAAACCACGTTTCCCGCGTCGCGAATCACTGGCGAAGAGTATTCCTGCCGGAAACACTTGGAAAGCTGAGAGATTAAGCCGGCAGGCTTGCTTGTGTATGTCAGGTAAGTACATTAGAGATCTTTCATATTCTGGTTGATTGTTCTTGTTTTTTCCGTAGCGCCGCTTGCGATCGAAAGACCGTTTGGGGAAATTGCGTCGCGCTGAAACCCTGTTTCACCGGCAAGCCGAATAGAATTGTTTCAATCCTGGCCTGAAAGGCTTTAAGAGCGGCTGGAACCGATTTGCAGGAGCTACGGAAAACGGGATGCGATTGGGCGGAAGGCTGGCGGCGGCCATAGACGTTCTCGAAGACATCGGCCGGCGCCACCGGCCGGTGGCCGACGCTTTGCGCGACTGGGGCCTCTCGCATCGCTTCGCCGGCGGCGGCGATCGCGCCGCGATCGGCAACATCGTCTATGACGCGCTGCGCCGCAAACGCTCGGCCGGCTGGCTGTTCGACGAGGACACGCCGCGCGCCATCGGCTTCGGCGCGCTTCTCTTGGAGTGGGGGCAAACGGCGCAGTCGCTCAACGAAGCGCTGAACGGTGACAAGTTCGCGCCGCCGCTGCTCAGCGCCGCCGAATTGAAGGCAGCCGCCGAGCGCAGGCTTGCCGATGCGCCCGATGCCGTGCGAGCGGATGTCCCGGACTGGTGCGCGCCTTTGCTCGAGCAAGCCTATGGCGACGCCTGGGTCGAGGAAGGCGCTGCGCTCGCCCGGCGTCCGCCGCTGGACCTCAGGACCAACACACTCCAGGCCGATCGGGCCAAGGTGCTGGCCGAGCTGCAGGGCACCGGCGCGGCACCCGCGGCGATCGCGCCGCACGGCATCCGTATCCCGCCCATCGATGGCGACGGCAGACATCCGAACGTGCAGGCCGAGCCCGCTTTCCAGAAAGGCTGGTTCGAAGTGCAGGACGAGGGCTCGCAGCTCGCCGCGGCGCTCGCGGGCGCCGAGCCCGGCATGCAGGTGCTAGATTATTGCGCCGGCGCCGGCGGCAAGACGCTGGCACTGTCGGCCGAGATGGACAACAAAGGCCAGCTCTTCGCCTATGACGCTGAGAAGGTGCGGCTGGCGCCGATCTTCGAGCGCATCCGCCGTTCGCACAACCGCAACATCCAGGTCGTCAGCAAGCCGGCGGAGCTTGCGCCTCTTTCAGGTCATATGGACCTCGTGCTGATCGACGCGCCCTGCACCGGCAGCGGCACCTGGCGTCGCCGCCCGGACGCCAAATGGCGACTGACCGAGCGGCAGCTTGATGCCCGCAAGGCAGAGCAGCAGGCGATCCTCGACACGGCCCAGGCCTTCGTCAGGCCGGGCGGTCTGCTGGTCTACATCACCTGCTCGGTGTTCGACGCCGAAAACGGCGAGCAGGTCGCGGCGTTCCGCGAACGCCATGCAGGCTTTGCGCCGGTCGATCATCGCCAGCTCTGGGAGGGCCGCTTCCCCGGCCATGAAGGCGCCGCGCGCATTGCCGGCAACGGTGGTATCTCGCTGTCGCCGGCGCTGAGTGGCACCGACGGGTTTTATTTCCACGCCTTGCGCAGGGGGGCCTGAGAGCCGCGCGATTTTGCTGCGCTGCAACATAAAAGATTGCCTGTGCTGCCTGCCTCTGCAATAAGCTTCGCCAGCAAAACGTGAGGCGGAGACCATGGCAGCCAAGATCGTACCCGCTCCCGACTTCGAGGAACGCGTCAGGACGTCCTTTGCCCGGCAGAAAGCCATGGCCACCATCGGCGCGGAGCTGACGCTGGTAACGCCCGGCATCATCGAAATCGAGATGCCTTACTCGGCTTCGCTCACCCAGCAGCACGGTTTCCTGCATGCCGGCGTCATTTCCACCGCGCTGGACTCGGCCTGCGGCTACGCGGCCTTTTCGCTGATGCCCGAAAATTCCGGCGTGCTGACCATCGAGTTCAAGGTGAACCTTTTGGCGCCGGGCAGGGGCGAGCGCTTCCTGTTCCGCGGCTCCGTGACGAAGCCCGGCCGCACCATCATCGTCGCCGACGGCCAGGCCTACGCTTTTGCCGCCGACGGCGAGGCCAAGCTGATTGCCACGATGACTGGCACGATGATGACAGTGGTCGGCCGCGACGGAATCGAGGGATGAGAAGCGGTCCGCGCAGCGGACGAAAAGCCCCCAAATGGGCTTTCGAGCGAGCCATAGCAAAGGGCCGGCAGACGGCGTTGCCGCTTTCCTTTTCGTAGTGGTAACAAACAGGGGTGGAGCCGCCATGACCGTCGAAATGTCGGAAAAATCCGTTCTCTTCGTGATGGCGGTGGAGGCCGAATACGGCCCGCACCTGAAAAACCTGTTCACGCCGCTGATGACTGGTGTCGGTCCGGTCGAGGCTGCTGTGCGGCTGAGCGCCGAACTCGCGGCGTTGAAGGCCGAAGGAGCGCTCCCGGACCTGATCGTCTCGCTGGGCTCGGCCGGCAGCCGCGAGCTGGAACAGACCGAAATCTACCAGGCCGTGTCGGTGAGCTATCGCGACATGGACGCTTCGCCGCTTGGCTTCGAGAAGGGGGCGACGCCTTTCCTCGACCTGCCGGTGACGGTGCCGCTGCCTTTCGTCGTCCCGGGCATCAAGACAGCCTCGCTCTCTACCGGCGGCGCGATCGTCTCCGGCGCCGCTTATGACGCCATCGATGCCGACATGGTCGACATGGAGACCTTCGCCTGCCTGCGCGCCTGCCAGCTCTTCGGCGTGCCGCTGATTGGGCTGCGCGGCATTTCCGACGGCGCGGCCGATCTCAGGCACGTCAACGACTGGACGGAGTATCTGCACGTCATCGACGAGAAGCTCGCCGCGGCCATTGGGCTACTTGAGCAGGCGATCGAATCCGGCGCGATCCGGCTGGCATAGGCGCAAAAGGACGGAAGGCCGCAGCGCTGAGCCCATTGCGCCGACTCGTTTCTTTCTCTAAAGGCTCGCCATGACGACAGCCAATCATCCCGACACCGTTCTGCCCAACACTGTCCTGATCATCGATTTCGGCAGCCAGTTCACGCAGCTCATCGCCCGCCGCATCCGCGAGGCCGGCGTCTTTTCCGAGATCGTGCCGTTCCAATCGGCCGAAGCGGCCTTCAAGCGCATCAATCCCAAAGCGGTGATCCTGTCGGGCGGTCCGGCCTCGACCACCGACATCGGCAGCCCGCGCGCGCCGCAGATCGTCTTCGACGCCGGCGTGCCGGTGCTCGGCATCTGTTACGGCCAGATGGCGCTCTGCGTGCAGATGGGCGGCGTCGCCGAAAGCTCCAATCACCGCGAATTCGGCCGCGCCTTCGTCGAGATCGAGAAGGAGAGCCCGCTGTTCGAGGGCCTCTGGGCGCCCGGCCAGCGCCACCAGGTGTGGATGAGCCATGGCGACCGGGTCATCGAATTGCCGCCGGGCTTCAAGGTGCTCGGCAAGTCGGAAAGCTCGCCCTTCGCCATCTTCGGCGATATCGAGCGCAAGATGTACGGCATCATGTTCCATCCGGAAGTGGTGCACACGCCGGACGGCGCGAGGCTCTTGAGAAACTTCGTCCACAACATCGCCGGCATCGAGGGCGACTGGACGATGCGCGCCTATCGCGAGCACGCGGTCGAAACGATCCGCAAGCAGGTCGGCAAGGGCAAGGTGATCTGCGCGCTTTCGGGCGGCGTAGACTCCTCGGTTGCCGCACTTCTGATCCACGAGGCGGTCGGCGATCAACTGACCTGCATCCTCGTCGACCACGGCCTGATGCGCAAGTATGAGGCGCAAAGCGTAGTGGAGATGTTCCGCCAGCACTACAACCTGCCGCTGATCCTGGTCGATGCGTCAGACCGTTTCATCTCGGCGCTGGAAGGCGAGGCCGATCCGGAGAAGAAGCGCAAGACCATCGGCCGCCTGTTCATCGAGGTATTCGAGGAAGAGGCGAAGAAGCTCGGCGGCGCCGATTTCCTGGCGCAGGGCACGCTCTATCCCGATGTCATCGAGAGCGTTTCCTTCTCGGGCGGCCCGTCGGTGACGATCAAGTCGCACCACAATGTCGGCGGCCTGCCCGAGCGCATGAACATGAAGCTGGTCGAGCCGCTGCGCGAACTGTTCAAGGACGAGGTGAGGGCGCTGGGCAAGGAGCTCGGCCTGCCCGAAAGCTTCATCGGCCGCCATCCCTTCCCAGGCCCCGGCCTTGCCATACGCTGCCCGGGCGGCATCACCCGCGAGAAGCTGGAGATCCTGCGCGAGGCCGACGCCATCTATCTCGACGAGATCCGCAAGGCCGGCCTCTACGACGCCATCTGGCAGGCCTTCGCCGTGCTGCTGCCGGTGCAGACAGTCGGCGTCATGGGCGACGGCCGCACCTATGAATTCGTCTGCGCGCTGCGCGCCGTGACCTCGGTCGACGGCATGACGGCCGACTTCTACCACTACGACATGAACTTCCTCGGCGCCGCCGCCACCCGCATCATCAATGAGGTCAAGGGCATCAACCGCGTCGTCTACGACGTGACCTCGAAGCCGCCAGGCACCATCGAGTGGGAATGATTCAGACCCACTCCAACGTCGCCGGAAATACGCCAAACTGCGACGTAACGTACTGAAAACAAAAATAAATCCTTTCGGGGGCAATCGGCGACAATCGGTACGCAGAGATTGGCTTTGACGGACCGCTTGACGGACCTTCCACATATTGCCCACCCGAATTTTTCTAAGTACCGTCAGAGCCGATGAGGCTTATGACGGTACTTTTTTGTGCCTTAAGGCATTGAAGAAAAAAGGAAATTTTCTGTCACGGAGTCTCGAAATTGTACTGACGGTACTTTTTAGGAGGCAATAGGGATGCTGACGGATGCCGCCCTTAAGGCACTGAAATCAAGAGAGAAAATCTACAAGATTGCTGACCGTGACGGCATGTATGTCCGGGTGATGCCCAGTGGGGCGATCTCGTTTCGGCTCGATTACAGGCTCAACGGTCGTCGGGAGACGGTCTATCTGGGCAAGTATGGGGCGCGACGGCATCTCGCTTGCCCTGGCCCGGGAGAAGTGTCTCGACGCGAAGCGCGCTATCGCCGAAGGACGATCTCCGGCGATTGAGAAGCAGCGCGAGAAACGCCGCCTGAAAGAGGCTAAGAGTTTTGGCGAGTTCGGAGAAAAGTGGCTCACCGCGGCGCCGATGGCAGACAGTACACGTGCCATGCGACGCTCCATCTTCGAACGGGAGCTTCTTCCGGTCTGGCGCAATCGCCTCCTGACGGAGATCACTCCGGACGATCTAAGAGCCCACTGTGGAAGCATCGTCGAACGTGGTGCTCCGGCGACCGCCATCCACGTGCGAGACATCCTGAAGCAGATTTACGGCTTTGCGATCCTGCATGGGGAGAAAGTGGCCAACCCAGCCGATGACGTAGGGCCCGCATCGATTGCTACGTTCGTGCCAAAGGACCGCTCGCTCTCGCCGTCGGAAATTCGCGTGATGCTAAAACAGATCGAGCATGTTGCCACACTTCCCACGATCCGTCTGGGAATGCGACTTTACCTGCTCACGATGGTGCGTAAGAGCGAGCTGCAGGACGCGGTCTGGGATGAGGTCGACTTCGAGAATGCGGTCTGGACGATCCCGAAGGAACGGATGAAGCGCTCCAAGGCGCATAACGTGTACCTGTCGCGCCAGGCGCTCGACATAATGATCGCCCTGAAGACCTGTGCGGGAAATTCCAGATACCTTCTTCCGTCGCGCTACGATGCGGATGCCCCGATGTCGCGCGCCACCTTCAACCGGGTCACTTACGCTGTCGTCGAGCGCGCGAAGTCCGAAGGGTTGCCTCTGGAGCCGTTCACGGTCCATGACCTGCGACAAACCGGCTCGACGCTGTTGAATGAACTTGGCTTCAATAGCGACTGGATCGAGAAGTGCCTAGCGCATGAGGACGGACGTTCATCTCGGGGCGTCTACAACAAGGCCGAGTATGAAGTGCAACGCCGCCCCATGATGCAGGAGTGGTCGGATACCGTGGAACGCGTGGGTCGATGGAAAGAAGTGGATCCCGACGCTTATCCCGCCTTCGATGCCGCTCCTGGGGCCTGATCCCTCTCTCTGACCGGTCGGGTTCGACGCTGCTTCAGGTCCGGTTTGGGAGCGCGCAGAATTGGTTTTGAGCGGCGCGCTGCAAGCCATGCTTGAATCTCGCTCAAGTCCCAAACCACACATCTTGGGGTCAAAGCGAAGCGTCGCGGAAACTCGCCCCGCTGTTCCATTTCATAAATAGTGCTGTCGGCAAGCGGCACCATTTCTCGGAGTTGATGCCTCCTAATCGTACGGCGCAGTACTTGTTCATTTGATCGGACCATCTTCTACTCCTTAGTGGCGAGCTGAAATTGAAGACGACTGCGTTCGATAGGAAAAGAGCTTCGGGCTCGGCGTCGTATCACGGGCGGGGTTAGACCGGTGAAAGGGACAGGTCTAACGTTCCACAACCTACGTAGCACGCGAGTGGTTGCTGTGCCTCCCAGGGGGCCAGTCTGCTCATGCTGCTTCGTCTGCAAGCGCCGAAGCATCTCGATGATGTAAAGCTTGATGCCCAAATCTGTCTGGGCGGGTAGCAAGCCGGAGCACATTACATGCCGCTGGTATCAACTGTAATCCCCGCTTAGAGACGGAATTGCTTTGCATGAGCCTGATCTTAACGTAGCCATGATTGCCCACTTTGAGGCGAGTCCCTCCGGGCCCACCATTATCGTTATTTATCAATGCTTTATATGGTGGTTCGCCACGAGGTTCGCCAATAGGTTCGCCAAGCATCGGCTTGCGCGTTACGAGGCGTACGACTCGATCCATACCCTGTACCGCCAGCCGAACCTGCGATGCCTCGCGTGAGTAAAGCTCCGCATGGTCGATCCATGAGCTGCCGGGTAGAGGCCTCGGCTTCCGCCAGATAAACTCCAAGTGACTTCCTCAGCCCGTGCAACGTCAAGCCCTTGGGCAGGCCGGCAAGCTTGCACCAATGCGCCATCATTCCAGTCAGCGATTTGGCGGAGAACGGCTCCCCATAGCCGTTGACTAGGACGGTTTCGCCGCGCCTGTCGGCCGCATCCAGGATATCGGAGAGCATTGGTGTGATCGGCACAAAAAGTCGCTTGCCGCCAGTGCGTCCCTTGTTCTTGGCCTGAACGATATCAAATCCATCGAAGTGACGCTCGACGCCGTCGATGAAAACACGGCGGGTAACCCTCTGGTCCCAACGCAGGCCCGCGACGGCCGTCGAATGGCGGCCCGCCTATGCCGGCTGGAAAGCATGGTCGCGCGAGGGTCATGGCGCAATTCGAAAACCGTTGGCAGCTCGGCACCGCGGCACGCACTTGCTACGGTTTGGCACTTTGGCTCGGCAACCGCCGCGGTGACGACCTTTGGAGCCGCCTTTCAAAGATTGAAGATCTCAGTCAAATGGCTGGCGCTAGACGAGGCCAGCAAGCGCAAAAACACGCGGCTGATCGAAGAATTTTTGGAACTGCGGGTGGTCCCAGATCACCCGCTCATCTGGCGGAACGTGCCGGTTAGGAACCTTCGACGCATCCATGTTGAAGAGCTTCTTGGCCGCTTCATCGCCACGCCACACAAGGCCAAGCACCTGCTGGTGGGCATACGCAAGCTGGTCTATGTCGCGCTGCGGCAAGACTGGATTGAAATCGACCCCACAGCTGCCGGGCAGAGCAGCTCCTGGCAATTGAACGACGGGGGCCTTTGGGACTTTCCGGCCCGCGACCGCTGCTTGGTAGGCATCCTTGAAACCGGGTTGGTTTGGCGCCGGCAGACTGACAACACGATCCTTCGTCCGATAGCGCCAGCGGAGTTTGCCGTGGCGATCGGTGTAGGACGAGAGGCCGGGATATTTGTCGCTCATAGCAGAAATAAGTCTATTCCCTGCGATGATTCCCTTGCAACAGGAAGTCGACGATATTCTCGTCATCGTCTCCAGGTAGTTCGGAAAACGCAGCTTCGAGCTTTATAATGCGATCCCAGATCACGCGGCTGTCAACCTTCTTCGGCTTTGGCATGCGGTGGTCAGCGACCATTTGGTCAAATTTGGTAATGCCCACGCCGACATACCGGGCGGCTTCTTCGCGTGAGAGACCGCGAGGCGGATAGGAGAGGAAGTCGCTTTTCATGAGGTCGCCCCCTGGCATCTTCGCGCGACACAAGTGCGAACTTCCCTGCAGCAATCAGGATTTAGTCTGTGCGAGCGACGATCGAAAGATACGTCCTCGACCTCTTCGGCCAACTGCGGTCAAGGAGTGTGAACGGGATGGTCTGCGGGTCCGTGTGTGACCCACAGAGGTCGATCAAATCTGCTGCCGCCACCGCCGACAGGCGGGGCAACCCCCCTGGACCTCAGATGATCACACCATTACCGTTCCGGCTGTCGGTTAAACTTTTCGGGTTGCCCGAACCACGAAGTTCTTAAATTCGCTGCCGTGCGGCCGGTCTAGCGTTGCGGGGTTCCAAGCTAATGCATATGGCTCGGAGAGAGCCATCCAACAATCACACGCCACCACTAGCCTCCCACTCGCAATTTCACTGGCGACAAGCGAGGCCTGTCCCAAGACGAGACCAGCCCCATCAATCGCTGCGTCGATCGCAGTACTCGAGAGTGAGAATGAAATCCCGCAGGACGGCTCGAGTTGCGTCAAACCAAAGCGGATCGCCCAGTCGGACCACGATGGCGGTGACTGATAGGGGTTCTTCCATTCGATTCCAATGAGAGGCCACCTCATAACATCGGCCGGATTTTCAATTGGATGCGCTTCCAAGAATGATGGAGAACACACCGGTGCAACCCGATCAACGAACAAGTCGGTGAAATGCGCGTATTTAAGGCGAGCGGTTCCGTAGGAGATACGGAAATCAACCTGCTCATCCTCGAATACAGGTTCGTGATCATCGCCAAGTAGTCTTACGCTAACGCCGGGCGTTAGGTTTTGCCATTCTCCGAGCAATCTGCGCACCCATCGGATAGCTAGGGACGGCGGCGCGCTCATCACGATCTCGGATTTCAGCCGGGCGCGCTGCAGAACGTCATTTGCCGCACGCAGGTGGTCGAAACCGTCACGCACGCTGCGAAGGTAGATTTGCCCCCACGACGTCAAGGCCAGACTGCGTCCCTTCCTCTCGAAAAGGGCCACCCCGACCTCTTCCTCGAGCCTGCCGATGTGTTGGCTGACCGCTCCCGGCGTCAGGCCGAGATCACGCGCCGCGATTGCGACGCTTCCCGAGCGACCGACGGCCTCGAAGGCCTGCACTCCCCGGAGGCTCGGCAGGCGTAAGCTCATTGTGGCACCCTCCTCTTTTCTTTAGGAAAACTAAATAGAAATGCACGTTTTGGCCAATTGACCCATAACTTCTCCTTGAAAAAGCTGGCTATTGCCGAAAGGCCCGTCAATCGCATCCACTGGAGTTCCCCTTTACACCGCGGGGAAGCGATTGCGCTGCATACGCCACCCCGGATTGGCCGCACTTCTCCTGCCTTCGCCTCGGTACCCAGCGGCGGGTTGCTTGTTCGTGCCCGCCTGAAAGCGACTACGTTGAAGTTTGCATCCATCATATTTCTCCTTTCCGCCACTCGCCAATCGGGTGTCGAAACGACGGACGATCCGCCGCTTTGAGTTTCGAACCATCAAGCGCGGTGTTCAGCGGTTGCCGAAGAGATCCCGCCGCCGCTCGACCATCGGATCCTGAGAGGTGGCTGCGTTAGCGCCGGGATTGAGCAGTGCGTAGCCGGCGTCGTGCCGGACCGAGGAGGTATGGGCGTTGTCGACCTGCGCCTTCGCGATCGCGTTGATATCAGAACCGCCGACATTCGGGTTTTCGGCGAACGCGCTGCCGCTGACGGCTAATAGCGCGGCGGTGTAAAGAGCGATCTTTTTCATGGAAGTCTCCTAAGGTTGAATTGTGGCCCTGGCTCACGAACAGGTTCTCGCCCGTTCGCGAAGACGGTGCATCTTCGGATGGCTCGTGATAATCGTCGAAGATTGGGAAAGATCATCCGGCGCGAGCGATAATGTGCTCACGGTCAGTCGCGCTGATTCAACACCGCTCCAGAATGCTATTGTCCAAGGGAACGTCTCTTGGTGCCGACCGGCTTTGTCAGATGCTCTAGGAGATCCCGCGCGGGCGCCGTCAATTCCTCTTCATTGCGCACACAGAGTGACAGCCGACGTCTAGTCCATCCATCGGAAAGGGGAACGAACGCGATGCCTGCCGGCTTGGCGCAGCGGCGCGCTGCTGTTTCAGGCACGATGCCGAGACCAACGCCAGCCGCCGCCATCTGGCAGATGCCTTCGAAGGTGCGCATGCGCACCCGCGTCTTCAGCCTGACGCCTAACCTTGCCGCATGGGCATCGATGTGATCCTGCAGGGCACCACCCGCCAAGCCAACAAAGTGCTGATCGAGGATATCGGCGAAGGCGACGCGCTTCTGCGCTGCCAAACCGTTATCGCGCCAGAACACGACGACCAGGCGGTCAATGGCGAAGGGACGCAGTTGCAGGTTGGCGGTGTCGACTGCGGACGAAAGGATGCCAATTTCCGCCAGTCCGGCCGCGACAGCCCTCACGATCTCGAAGCTTTGTCGTTCTTTAAGTTCGATATCGATTTATGGCCGCGCGGCCATCCATGATGCCAGCCGTTCCGGCAGAAATTCGGTGAAGGTGGCGGTGTTCACGCAAAGCCGGATGGTCGAACGCAAGGCGCTAGCGTGCTTGCCGAGTTCGCCGCGCATCTGCGCCATCTGACGCTGAATGAGGCGGGCGTGATGTGCCAGCGCTTCACCGGCTGGCGTCGGCAACACGCCGCGGCGGCCGCGCTCAAGCAGCTTGACCCGGCCAGCGGCTTCCATGTCGCGCAGACGCTCGCTGGCCGCGGACAACGAGAGCCCGACGTCCGCTGCGCCTTGAGTAATGCTGGCCGCGTCCACGACGGCCAGGAACAGGCGAAGGTCTGTCAGATCGAAACGCACGGGTGGTAGGGTATCCGATAGCCAGCCTTCGGACCAGCCGAAGCCTGACAGCGGATCATCCGCATTGTGTCTGTCGCCAAATACTTTACGCCAACGCCATGGATCACTCCACGTTGCTCGTCGTCGCGGCAGCCGCGACCTTCTTCCTCGCCGGCACCGTAAAGGGTATCACCGGCATGGGACTACCTACGGTTTCCATGGCGGTGCTCGGTTCGCTAACGTCGCCGCTGAGCGCGGCCAACCTGCTGATCGCTACTTCGTTCGTGACCAATGTCTGGCAGCTTCTGGCAGGCCGAAGCATCGGTGTCCTTGCACGCAGGCTCTGGCCGATGATGCTGGCGCTGGCAGCAGGAACGATTGCCGGATCATCATTGCTGGCCAGCGGCAGCGCCGCCGTCACGACGAGCGCGCTGGGGGGAGCCCTTGTGCTCTACACCGGTTACACCCTCATCTCTCGTCAGCTTCGCGTGCCCGCGAGGCTGGAACCCTGGCTTTCGCCTGTCATCGGCGTCGCGACCGGCGTGGTTACCGGAGGCACCGGCGTCCTGGTCATCCCCGCCGTGCCCTACCTTCACGCGCTCGATCTCGATAAGGACGATCTCGTGCAGGCGCTTGGCCTTTCCTTCACCATTTCCACTATTGCCCTGGCGGCCGGCCTTGCATGGCGGGGTGCCTTCCGGATCGACGAATTTGTTGGATCTGGGCTTGCCATTATTCCGGCGCTTGCCGGCATGTGGGCCGGTCAGATGATCAGAAGACGCATCAGCGCCCAAATCTTCCGGCGCTGGTTCTTGATCCTTCTCTTTCTCCTCGGCACGGAAATGCTGGCGAGGCCCTTCCTATGAATTCCTGTCAATCGCACACGCCTCAGTAGTTCATCTCCATCCATCTGCGGTGATCCGCAAAGCGCTCAGCCAGGAGGTCGATGAAGCTTCTGACCTTGGCCGACACATGGTGACGATGCGGATAGAACGCGTTGATCGCGAACTCGACCCCTGAATAGTTCTCCAGTACACGGACGAGGCGGCCTGAACCGAGGTCGTCGGCCACGATAAAGGGCGGCGGTATGAACAGGCCGCGACCATCGATGGCGAGGCGCGTAAGCGTTTCCTGGCTGTTGGTGATCAGGTTGCCACTGATCCGAACAGACGCGGTCTCGCCGTCCGGGCCTTCGAAACGCCACTCATCACCGAATGGGTACGAGGCATGGCGCATGCAATTGTGACGTACAAGGTCACCGGGATGAAGCGGCGTCCCATTGCGTTCGAAGTAGGCAGGCGAGCCGCAGACGATGTTGCGCCACGATGTCAGTCGCCGCACGATCAGGCTTGAATCAGGAAGTGGCAACGAACGCATGGCCAGGTCGAACCCTTCCTCCACCATGTCGACCATCCTTTCGCTGACGGTCAGATCGACCGAAACGGTCGGATAAAGATCAACGAACTCTGAAATGACCGGGGCCAGGAAACGAACGACGCTCATGCTGGAGTGAAGGCGAAGCTTGCCTTGTGGCGTTGCCTGGAGCGCCCTGGCGATGCGGTCCGCCTCGTCGAGGTCGGCGAGGATCTGCGAGGAACGCTGGTAGTAAGCTTGGCCGATCTCGGTCAGACTTACCTTGCGGGTCGTGCGATTGAGAAGTCGAACGTTTAGCCGGTCTTCCAGCGCCTGGACGTGGTTGCTGACCATCGTCGTCGACATGTTGAGCCGTCGGGCTGCCGCGGAAAATCCGCCGCATTCCACAACACGGCCAAACACGATCAGGCTTGTGAGTCTGTCCATCGAGCGGATTGTCCCCTGCCAATGGATGATCCTTCCATTAGTCCGCTGATTATCACATCCATGGTGCTAACGCATACTCCTCGAGTGAGCCGGCCATGCTCCCGCCGAAAAGGAGATCGCGATGAACGTAACCGTCAATCCAGCCATCCTGGAGCTCGAGGCAGGGGAAGCGCCGCGGTCACGAGGACGGATCGTCAAGCGAGTTGCAATAGCGATGGGCCTGGTGACTGGCCTCGCCGCCGCGGCATCCTACGGTTATGACTACTGGACAGTTGGCCAGTACCTCGAATCGACCGACGATGCTTATGTGAAGGCCGACTATACGATCGTGGCTCCGAAGACCTCTGGCTACATCGCCCAGGTGCTCGTGGAGGACAACACGCGCGTCAGGGCAGGGCAGGTCCTCGCCCGCATCGATGATCGCGATGCCAGGGCCGCGCTAGACCAGGCGCAAGCCAACGTCGAAGCAGCGGAGGCAGCGCTGCGCAATCTGGACGCTCAAATCGCCCTGCAGAATTCGGTGATAGAACAGCAAAGGGCGAATGTCGCCGCGACGCAAGCGAAGCTCACTTTCGCGCGACAGGAGAACGATCGGTACAAGACCTTGCTGAGCAGCGGGTATGGCACCGGCCAGAGGGCACAGGAGGCTGTGGCTGCGCTCGGCGAGAACGAAGCCCAGTTGCAGCGCGATCGCGCCGCGCTGGCTGCGGCAGGCAAGGCGATCGACGTGCTCGCGAGCGAGCGCGGTAAGGCCTACGCAGAAGCGGATCGCAGCCGCGCAGCGCTGCGCCAGGCGCAGCTCAACCTCTCTTACACCGTGATCACCGCGCCGGTCGACGGCACAGTCGGGGCTCGCTCGCTTCGCGTGGGCCAGTACGTGCAGGCCGGAACCCAACTCATGGCTGTGGTTCCACTGGATGCGGTCTATGTCGTGGCGAATTTCAAAGAGACACAACTCGCCCATGTGCGCAGCGGACAGCCGGTCGAACTCGCAGTCGACGGCTTCCCCGGTGTGGCGCTCAGGGGGAAAGTCGACAGCCTGTCGCCAGCAAGCGGGCTCGAATTCGCCCTGCTGCCCCCCGATAACGCCACCGGCAACTTCACCAAGATAGTCCAACGTATTCCGGTGAAGATCGCGATCGAGGGCGGCGGGCTCGCCGGATTGCTTCGGGCCGGCATGTCGGTCGAACCGACTATCGACACGAAATCAGCCTTTCGCGCCGCACAGCGCGAATTGGACGGCGGTCGCCGGATCATCGTCAGCCGATGATCGGCACTGCTGAGCGGATCCCCCTCCCGTCAGCTCGCCGGCCGCCGTCCAACATCTTTGCCTGTTGGTTCCCTAGTACCAAGGAGTCCGACCGTGCCTGCAACTCTAACCACCCACTCCGCACGCGAAAAAACGCCGAGTCGAGCCCAGCTCGAGGGCCAGTCGGCATCTCTTAAATCCTGGGTCGCGGTCATCGGCTCGACGCTTGGAGCCTTCATGGCGGTAATCAATATCCAGATTGTCAATGCTTCGCTCGCCGACATTCAAGGCGCCATAGGCGCCGGTATCGACGATGGAGGCTGGATATCGACCGCCTATCTCGTCGCGGAAATTGTCGTCATTCCGCTCACCGGATGGCTGTCACGGGTCTGCTCGATCCGTATCTATCTGCTGGCCAACGCGATCTTGTTTCTTGCTTTTTCCGTCGCCTGCGCCTTCGCGCAAAACCTGCAGGAAATGATCGTCCTGCGAGCCTTTCAGGGCTTTTGCGGGGGCGTCCTGATCCCGGTTGCTTTCACCATCACCATAACTCTCCTGCCCAAGGCGAAGCAGCCGATCGGGTTCGCGCTGTTTGCGTTGTCGGCGACCTTTGCTCCGGCGATCGGACCGACGATCGGGGGTTATCTCACCGAGAACTGGGCTTGGCAGTACATCTTCTACGTCAATCTCGTTCCCGGTGCGCTTATGGTCGCCATGCTGTGGGGGTCCCTCGAAAGGACGCCAATGCAACTCTCGCTGCTGCGTCAGGGTGACTGGGCGGGGATCACCACAATGGCGATCGGGCTCGGGGCGTTGCAGACCGTGCTTGAGGAAGGAAACAAGGACGACTGGTTCGGCTCACCTTTCATCGTGCGGCTGTCGCTGATCGCCGCCGTCAGTCTTTCGCTCTTTCTGTGGATCGAGCTGAGAAGCGAAAGGCCCTTGCTCAACCTCAAGCTGCTCGCGCGTTGGAATTTCGGTTTCGCCATTCTGGCCAGCTTCCTGCTGGGAATAGCGCTTTACGGCGCGGTGTTCATCCTCCCCGTCTACCTTGCGCGCATCCAGGGCTATAATGCCGAGCAGATCGGCATGGTGCTGGCCTGGACGGGTTTGCCCCAATTGGTGCTGATCCCTCTGGTGCCCCGCCTGATGCAGCGTTTTGACCTGCGCATGATCGTCGCCATCGGCTTTGCGCTGTTTGCGGCGAGCAACTTCATGAACATCGAGATGACGGCGACCTACGCGTCCGACCAGCTTTTCTGGCCGAACACCGTGAGGGCCTTTGGTCAGGCCCTCGTCATGGTGCCGCTTTCCGCTATCGCTACCGCCGGGATCGAGCAGGAGAATGCAGGCTCCGCCTCAGCGCTCTTCAACACGATCCGAAATCTCGGCGGCGCCGCCGGCATAGCCATGCTCCAGACGTTTTTGACGAAACGCGAGCAATTCCACTCGAACGTGCTGGTTCAGTCGGTGTCGCTGTTCGAGCAAAGCACCCGCGCGCGCATCGACCGTTTGACTGGATATTTCCTGGTCCATGGCATCAGCGATCGCTCCGCCGCGACCCACCAGGCCATCGTCGCCATCGCAAGAGTTGTGCAGAAGCAGGCCTATATCATGGCGTTCAGCGACATGTTCTACCTGCTCGGGGCAGCCCTGGTGGCAGCACTCGGCGCCAGCCTGATGCTTCGGAAACCGGGCAAGATCGAGGGTGGCGGCGGTCACTGAGATGTCGAAAACCGGCATTGAGTGCCGACGACCCGGCGACCGGAGGATGAGAATCATGCAACAGGGATTTGACTTCCAGACGGCGGAGAGCGCTTTCGATGCTGTGAATGCGATCCGGACCTTGGAAGAGGCGGTCAAGAATTGCGGCTTCGAACAGAGCCTGATCGTGCTGGTGAAGATGCGTGCCTCCCAGATCAATGGCTGTGCCTGCCGCATCCATTCGCACATACGCAACGCCCGCTTGCATGGCGAGACGGAAGAGCGGCTTCGCGTGCTCCACGCCTGGCGTGATCCGGCAATGCCATTCAGGGCGCGCGAATGCGCCGCGCTCGCCTGGACGGAGGCTCTGACCGTGCTGTCCACGACGCACGTGACCGATGCCATCCACCAGCAAGCTCGGGAACAATTCGATCGCGACGAACTCGCCAAGCTGACCTTGCTCGTCGGCACGACCAATCTCTGGGATCGTCTCGCCATCGGCTTCCGATCGGTTCTCCATGCAGCCGGGGAGACGTGTTCCGACGCCTCAACGGGTTGCACATGAAGCGCCACGATCGTCCCTGTCGATGTGAGATACGCAGCGACGGTGAAAACAGCCCGCGCCAAGTCGTACATGAAGATCGGCATGGACCGAGTGGGCGATCATTGCCCAACTTTCTCTTCGAATGAAAAAGGAGACCAGCCATGATTTCCAACCCCGAACTACGCCAGCGCGGGCTGGCTTATTTCGAGCGGCTGTTCGGAGCCGGAGCCGGCGAGGCTCTTGTGCGCGACATGCAAGACCTTTGTCCGGACTTCACGGACATGTCTATAGAATGGGCCATTGGCGGCATCACCACCCGCCCCGGTCTCGATTACGTCACCCGTGAACTCGTGGTGATCGCTTCGTGCGTCACACACACCGTCACGCAATTGCGGGCGCATACTCAAGCCGCGCTCAGGGCGGGCGCAACCCGCGAGGAGATCGTCGAAGCGATCCTGCAACTTACTTTCTACGCCGGAGGGGCCGCGGTTCGAAATGCGCTGGTCCATGTGAAGGACATACTCAATGGCGCCGTCGATGATGCGGATGAACCGCAAGCTCTTCGCCCTTAAGCGTTCGCTCCATGGAGGTAATCGGCACCAGCGCTGCGAGAGCGGCGCTGTTGTTTTTCCAACCTGTTGTGCCAGCAAATAGAGAAGAAGCAAGAAAGGAGATAAGCATGCAATTCATAGTCCTGACCCGCCTCCGCTAAGGAGGTTGCCTATGTCACCGCGGGACGCCTGATCCGGCGATATCAAGACTTTTGCCTTTCAAAGGGCATCAATTTCACACGTTTTGAATCCGTACAGCCGCACGACGAAACCACGCTTTTCTGCAGCGCTGGAATGCAGCAGTACAAATCGTTCTTCTCGGATCCCTCCTACATTGGAACCGTCGCCAACAGCCAGGCATGCTTGCGCATGGGCGACCTCGACGAGATCGGAGACGGAACCCACTTTCTCAATTTCACCATGCTCGGCCTTTTCTCCTTCAGGGAGATGACCGTCGGCGAAGCAATAGATTTCTGGCTCGAGTTTCTGGAAACGCTCGGGCTGGTTCCAGATCACGCGACCATTCATCCGGACCGACTGACCGAATGGAGCCCGCTCTATCGCGGGCGCGTGCCGATTATCCCGGATTCGGAATGCACGTGGAGCGATGGCAGTATCAGTGGATACTGCACGGAGTTCCACAAGGGTGTGGTCGAGATCGGAAACATCGTCAATCCGCTCGGGACCTGCATCGACGCCGGCTTCGGCCTTGAGCGCCTCGACATGATCGTCAACGGCATCCCGGCTGACAACGCACTCACCACGTTGCGCGATACAGCGATGAAGGTGATTGAAAGCGGATATCGACCTGGCAACAAGGAGCAGGGATACGTTCTGCGAAAGCTGCTTCGCCGCATTTGCGTAATGGGCGGCATGCTGGATCACCCTTTCTTTGAGGAAGAGGTCGAACGCCAGAAGCGGCTTCGCGCCAAGTACGTGCGGCTTCGCGACCGGCATGCCGACAAGAGTCCGGAATGGTGGTTCGACACGCACGGTGTCGATGTCGCAGAAATGCGCCAATTGGATCGCGGGTGAAAAATTGAAAAGAGGCGGCTGTGCGATGATCTCCTTTTGACCCCCAAGGCCACCTTGTCGAGGGGCCGAGCCCCAATGGCGTCAAAAACGAATGTGGGGAACGATGGTAGCGGTAGACCGCTACATCGTAAGACCCACTATTGAGGGGGCGTTCTTTTGCTATCGTCGGCATGCAGGTCGAGGGCCGACAAAGGCCCGGACAGTGTCGCTGCGCACCCGTCGGGTGCGCATACATCCGCAACGCTTACCCCCACAGCCTTATCCAGTCATCAAGCTGAGTGGCAGGTGCCTCACGACACGTCATACTGCTGCGCCAGCGAGTCGGAAAGCTGGTCGGCGAAACGGGCAGCGGCCACCGGCAGGGTGCGGCCCTTGAGTTGGCCGACATAGAGCATGCCAGCGGGCACGTCGCGCGGGTCGAGCGGCCGGGAGATCATATCACCGGTCATCGTCTGGTGGGACAGGCCAATTGGGAAATGGAAGGTGATGATATCCTCCGAAATAGCGTGGTTGCGCAGGAATACGAAGCTGTCCGATTGAATTACCGGCTCCAGCTGCAGCGATGACGATTGCGCCCCGATGTCGAGCAGGTAGCGCACGCCGTAACTTGATGTGGGAAGCGCGATTGGATAGTCGAGGCAAGCGCGCAAGCGCACCGTCTCATGAGAAGCCAGCGGATGATCGGGCCGCATAACCGCATGCACCGGCTGGTGCACCCGCATCAGAGTCATGAAAGCAGCCAGCCGGGTTGGCTCGTAGACGATGGCGATGTCGGCCGTGTGATCGACCAAGGCACGCTCGGCCTCCTCCCGGTCGCGCAGGTGCACTCCGAAGGTCACATTCGGATGTTCCTTGCGGTAGAGTGAGATCTGCATCGGCAAATGGTAGGGCAACAGTGCCTGGCTGCAGGCGATCGCCACATGGCCACGCCGGGCGCCAGCAAGGTCTGCAATCTGCGATTTCACGTGCTCCATATCGGATAACTGGTTGCGCATGTGCTGCACTAGAAGTTCGCCGGCGCTGGACAATCGCACGCCGTGAGGCAGTCGCTCGAAAATCGCAACGCCGAGTTCGGCCTCCATCGCCAATATACGCCGGTTGAGCGCCGTCGAGGTTATGGCGAGCAATTCTGCGGCGGCGCGGATTGACCCGGTCTTGGCCACCACATCGATATAGTGAGCGGAGTTCAGGTAACGCATCGGCAGCCTCTGGCACCACCGCTGCAATTCTTGCAGCAGGCTGAACAAAACATAGCACAAGACAGCAGCACCGTCATCGACATAATTAAGCCCTGTCGATATATGAGTGAAGAAGTATCTTCAAGCGACATCGATCATTCAGAACTGATAGAAGGTGGAGCAGTGGATTTGTTCCAGATCATACAGTAACATTTAACCAAAATGAACAACTATGCGCTACACATCAATTGTAAGACTGGCCTCTCTCGGCCTTGTTGCCCTGCAAATGTATCGCGATTGCTTCTGAACAATGCGGCGACGTGACCGCGTCATCGCGACTACCAGATTATGCTAGACAATGTACTGTGGCCTCCAAGGTTAGCATCGATGAAAGTGCCTAGCGGATGTCGGCGAGCATAAAAGCCGCGGCTCTTCGCAGCGGAAATAACGATTCGCTAAGTAAAGAGAAACCCGAAACTTGAAATCGCTTGTGCGGAATTCTCGTTGGGCGTGAGTGCGCGGGTCGCGCGTACGCGAGTCGAAAGTACCATCACTTTTTCGCCCGCCGACCGCTGCCGCCTTCTAGCTAGTCATGGCACAAGGTTCTTGAACAGATCTTGGTTACGTCAAATGTCATGTTTCTATTTCTGGAGAAGCGAACCGTAGATGCCACTTCAACCTGAAGGAACCACTAGATGACGTCGACAACTTCTTCCAGACTTACCTTCCTTGTATTCGCCGCCGGATGTATCGCATTGGCTTTACTCTTCCGCTACGCACCGGCTGGGGATTTTCCCTCGAAATATGCCAGGACCGCCCCGGGGACGCTGGGCGCGCAACCGACGCGCATAGACATGGACAACGAGGCGCACGCGATCCGCTTCTACATCGACGGCAACCAAGTCGCCGTGCTCGACGCGACTGGTTTCAAGCCATGAGGCCACAGAGCCAGAAGAGCAAAACCGTCAGGAAATTCGTCATGTCAGGGCTGTTCGTCGTGCTTGCCCTGTCGCAGACGGCGGAGGCCCAGAAGAAGGTCCCGGTGACGCAGGAAGTTGCCGCCAAGGCCGAGCGGGCCAAGCCGCCGCTGGACAACATGGCCACAGGCGGGGTCAAGCCCGCGGCGCAGGCAAATGTGTCGGCCACCGACGGGTCGCAGTATCCGCCGGCACTGTATTTCAATTTCCAGTAGGTCGTTGCTTATCGGGGGAAGTGGCAGAACGGCGGCGACATCCTCCTGATCATCAAGGACATTGCGCCGCATCGGCTCGTGTGAGGCGAGCGGCGTTATGCCGCCGCTGCGAGAGCGGCGAACGTCTATAGCTGCTAGGAAGGCGCGTGCCTCATCTTCCACCGGACGGTTGCTCAGGGGTTGCGGGTCCCGCAACCAATTTTATCATAAATCAATAGCCGTCCCGGTCTAACCGGGACGGCTAACGCGTTGGAAGGGCACGCCATCGTCGCTGCGAGCCATAGGGCGCATCACTGCGCCGGGAAGTTGCGCGAAACGGGAGCGCCCGCAAGTTAGCGCGCCTAAGCGTGGTATTACCGCGCCCTCAACGGGAAGCCATCATTGTTGAAGGTTACCAGTTGCTGGCAAAAGAGAGGCGCCAAGCCGTGATGTAGGAAATGACAGCTTTGCGCCTATTGAAGCCCATGCGCACCGCATCGACCTCCGCCGAAAGCGGTCATTCGATCCGCAGGCGGAAATCGACGGTTCCGCACTCCATTTGAGATGTACAACCGGACGATGAATGCGCATCAACCCTCGTCGGTCATGGGAGGGGGGCGCCCTGCGCAATCAATCCGCTGTCTCTGAGGTCGGTCCACAAACTGGATGGGATGTCCTCGCGCAGATAGGCAAGGTTCTGCTTGAGCTCGTCCGCCGACCGGGCGCCGGGAATGACGCTCGACACCAACGGATGGCCGAGTGGGAACTGCAGCGCCGCCGCCGGCAACGAAACCTTATGGCGGGCGCAGATCGCCTCGATCCGACGCACCCGCTCCAGCACCGGTTCGGGCGCCGGCCGGGTGTTGAAGGTCGCGCCCTTGACCGCCCCCGTCGCCAGGATGCCCGAATTGTAAGGACCGCCTATGATGATCCTGGTGCCGCGCTGCTCGCAGAGCGGCAGCAAAGTCGCCAGCGGCTCCTGCTCGAGCAGCGTGTAGCGGCCGGCGAGCAGGAAATAGTCGAATTCTCCTGCAACAACGAAATCAGACAGCATCTGCCACTGGTTGATGCCAACGCCGACCGCCTTGATGACGCCCTGCGACCGTAGCTCGTCGAGCGCGGGATAGGCGCCGTCCATGGCCTCGCGAAAACGGCTCCTGGCGTAGGGGTCCTCGCCGGGGCCGAAATGGATTGCCTCGTCCGGATCGTGGATCGAGACCATGTCGACATAGTCGGTGCCCAGCCGCTTCAGCGTGCCTTCGAGCGAACGCATCACGGCATCGCGCGAATAGTCGAACTCGGCGCGGAAGGAGCCCGGCTGGTCCCACAGCGCAGGCTTCAGCTTCTCGGGCGGGATCGGCACGAGGTCGTAGCCGATCTTGGATGAGATGACGATGTCGGCGCGGGGTAGCGATTGGATCGCAAGGCCCAACCGCGTCTCGCTGACGCCGAAGCCGTAGACAGGGGCGGTGTCGAAATAACGGATGCCGCTGTCATAGGCTGCGTGCACGGTGTTGACCGCGGCATCTGTATCGACGGCGCGATACATGTTGCCGAGCCCCGTGCCGCCGAGTCCGATCGTCGTCACCTCGAGCCCGTTCTTCGCAACAGTCCTGAACTCGATTTCAGCCATCTTTGCTTCCCTTGATCCCTGTTTTTGTCCGAGCCGGCTTGCCGCGGCGATATCGCCCGAGAGCCCGCCATCGATCCGCGTCGAAAGGCCATTGACACCTAACTTATCATATAACAATGTAACCACATGACACACAAGCGGGTAAGCCCGCAAAAAGGGAGGAAGCGGTGAACGACGAAACGAAGAACCACATGGACTTGGGGAACGCCGCGATGAGCCGGCGCGGCGCCTTCGCGCTGGCCGGCAAGCTCGGCATCGGCGCCGCCGGCCTTGCCGGCGGACTGGCGGGCATCAGCGCGGCAAAAGCAGCTGATTCATCGGCTGGCCTGCCGAAGAAGCCCTACAAATTCCATTTCGTCTGCCATGTGACGCTGGACCAGTTCTTCACGCCGACTGTCTATGGCATCCAGGACGCCTGCGCCGCCTTCGGCTGCAGCTACCAGTGGACGGGTTCGCAGAAGAACGTCGTCTCCGAAATGGTCAGCGCCATGCAGACGGCGATCGCGCAGAAATCAGACGGCATCGCGGTGTGCCTGGTCGATCCGACGGCTTTCGACGCCGCCACCGAAATGGCGGCTCAGGCCGGCATCCCAGTGGTCGCCTTCAATGCCGACGTGCCTGTCGGCAGTCCGAACAAGCGGCTTTCCTATGTCGGCCAGCCGCTCTATCAGTCGGGCTACAACTCGGCGCTGAAATGGCTGAAGCTGATCCCCAAAGGCGGCCACGTCATGCTGTCGATCGGCGTGCCTGGCTCGCTCAACACTCAGCCGCGCCTCGACGGCTATATCCAGGCGATCAAGGACTCCAACAGCGGCGTCACTTACGACGTCGTCAACACCGGCCCGGATCCGGCAACGGAAATCTCGCGCGTCGAGAGCTATTATCTCAGCCACAAGAACGTGAACGGCATGTTCGGCACCGGCGGTTCGGACACCTATGCCTGCGGCTTTATCTCCAACAAATACGGCCTGGTGAAGGGCGGCGGCGCGGTCGCCGGCTTCGACCTGTTTCCGCAGACGCTGGACTTCATCAAGTCAGGCGACGTCAACTTCACCACCGACCAGCAGGCCTATCTGCAGGGCTTCCTGCCGGTGCAGCAGATGTATCTCTACAAGCTCTCCGGCGGTCTCGTCGGCCCGGCCAACAGCGACACCAGCCAGGCCTATGTGACCAAGGACAATGTCGACGCCTATGTCGGCAAGACGCGCTTCGAGGGCCGCAGCGATGCCGAGCCGACCTGAGCCCTAACGGCTCTCTGCCACCGCCCTCGCCATCTCATCTCGCGATGGGGCGGCGACGGCATCGGCCGCGGATGCATAGCCCGCTACCGATGAACTTGCCTCGCATCGAACCAGGAAGACAAGCTTGCCGCCCACCGCAATACAGCCAGCGAAGAAGAACGCCGTTGGCGTCAAGGTCCCCCGGACAATGCGGGAGCAGCTGCTCATCC
>NZ_RZRY01001600.1:0-389 GCF_003998035.1 Mesorhizobium sp. M2A.F.Ca.ET.039.01.1.1
TCATCCTTCTCGTCGTCTCTATACGGCGAGAAGGTGCCGGCAGGCGGATGAGGGGCAGCGCGGGCTTCCGAGGATGGCTCGATGGAAGGCGGCGCGGCTGGCGGCACCTCGATCGGTGCCGGCGTTTCGGCCGGAACCTCGCTCGGCGGCGTCGGCACCTCCACAGGCGCCGGCTCAGGCAGCGGTTCCGGACGCGAAGGCTCGATATCCGGCTGAGTCGGCTCAGGGGCGGGCACTTCCTGCGGCGCAGGTTCAGGCGCCGGCGCCGGCGCGGGCTCGGGTCGTGCCGGCGGCACTTCCTCGGGGGCCGGAGGCTCCGGTATCTGAGGCGCCGGTTGTGGCTCTTCCTCTGGCTCAGGCTGCGGCAGCGGTTCCGGCTCGGCGGGGAC
>NZ_RZRY01001601.1:0-389 GCF_003998035.1 Mesorhizobium sp. M2A.F.Ca.ET.039.01.1.1
GGCAGATCGTCGCCGGGCTGACCGCCGGCGCCGTCAAGGGCGGCTGAGGCCGGTCCGACATCACACGTTTCGTGGAGAGATAAAATGGCATCGGTGACCATCAACAACGTGCAGAAGGCTTTTGGGACCGCAAAGATCATCCACGATGTCAGCGTCGACATCGCCGACGGCGAGTTCGTCATCCTGGTCGGGCCGTCGGGCTGCGGGAAGTCGACGCTGCTGCGCATGATCGCGGGGCTGGAAACGATCTCGGCCGGCAAGATCGCCATCGGCGAGCGGGTCGTCAACGAGCTCAGGGCGCGCGACCGCAACATCGCCATGGTGTTCCAGAACTACGCGCTCTATCCGCACATGACGGTGGCCGACAATATGGGCTTCGCGCTCAAGAT
>NZ_RZRY01001602.1:0-388 GCF_003998035.1 Mesorhizobium sp. M2A.F.Ca.ET.039.01.1.1
AAGCGCTATTGGCGGTTCTGCTTCGTCCACGAAGATATCGGCAAGGACGCTGGACGTGCTCCGAGTTTCGCGCCGGATGGCTTCGAGACGAGAGATGTCGACGCGCGTCGCAGGCGCTTTAGGAGGCGCCGGCAACACCGGAATGCCCGGCGGCTGGACCCCGGCGGGGATAACCAGGGGAAGATCGTCATTTCCGTCACCCCGCCTGGTCTGCGGCGCAACACTGCCATGCAGGCGAGAATAGAGGGAGGCTTCGTCGAGATCCATCAGTCTGAACAGTTTCTCGAGCTTCGACACTTCTCGTGCGTGAAGGGTTCCATCTGCCGCAGCGATTGCCACCAATTCATCGGCAAGATCTTCGCGGCGGTCCCCTGGCACGTCTCCTATA
>NZ_RZRY01001603.1:0-388 GCF_003998035.1 Mesorhizobium sp. M2A.F.Ca.ET.039.01.1.1
CGCCGGACCTGCTCGCCACCGTGCTCGGCGAATTCCGCAAGAGCCCGGCGGTGATCGAGGCCCGCTGAGGGGGGCGAAGCATGGCGGCGAACCGACCCCGCGCGGTCTTCGTGACGCGCGAGACCGACTACGAGCTGCTGGTCGCGCGCCACGCGACGCGCGACCAGGCACGCTTCTTCCTGCAGACGCGCGGCCAGCGGCTCGAGGATGTCGAGGTCCGGCACGACAAGTTCCATGCCGTGCTGGGCGCGGCACGGGCCTCGGTGCCGGCGGATTGGCGCCAGACCCTGGTCAAGCGCGCCGACCTCGACCGCTTCCTGTTCGCGGCCGACGACGTTGTCGTGCCGGTGGGACAGGATGGGCTGGTCGCCAATGTCGCCAAGTACCT
>NZ_RZRY01001604.1:0-388 GCF_003998035.1 Mesorhizobium sp. M2A.F.Ca.ET.039.01.1.1
GTCCATTCAACATGCTGCGAGGTCGGCAGCGGGATGTAGACGCCGTCGACGTCCGGGGAGGCAAGCAGTTCCTCATAAGAGCCGAAAGCATGGCGGGCGCCGAAACGCTCGCCCAGCGCCTTGGCCTTCGACAGGTCGCGGCTGGCGATCGCCGACAGGACGCCGTTCTCCGAATCCACGATTGCCGGCAAAAGCTGCTCGCGGCCGATCTTTGCCGTCGACAGAACACCCCATCGGAACATCACGCTTCTCCATGTCGGTTTACAGGCGACGAGGTTTGCCTGAAATCGACGGAAAAGCCAATGCAGGAGGCGGCGCGCTTCCTCGCCCCACGCAGTGGGGAGAGGTGGCCCGGCGAAGCCGGGACGGAGAGGGGCCTTCGTAGAAC
>NZ_RZRY01001605.1:0-387 GCF_003998035.1 Mesorhizobium sp. M2A.F.Ca.ET.039.01.1.1
GAGTTTGCAAACGGCCACGGGCCGCAAGTAGGAGAAGGATTTAGATGAAACTGCTGCGCTATGGCGAGGTGGGGAGCGAACGTCCCGGCCTGCTCGATGCGGATGGGACCATCCGCGACCTCTCGGCCCACGTCGCCGACATTGGCGGCACGGCGCTTCATCCGGCTTCGCTGGACATGCTGGCGAAGCTCGATGCGAAATCGCTGCCGGCGGTTTCCGGCAGCCCGCGCATCGGCGCCTGCGTCGCCGGGACCGGCAAGTTCATCTGCATCGGCCTGAACTATTCCGACCACGCCGCCGAAACCGGCGCCACGGTGCCGCCGGAGCCGATCATCTTCATGAAGGCGAGCTCGGCGATTGTCGGGCCTGACGACGACGTGCTGATCC
>NZ_RZRY01001606.1:0-386 GCF_003998035.1 Mesorhizobium sp. M2A.F.Ca.ET.039.01.1.1
GTCCGTGTCCTCGATCGCCTTCTGATCTCGGGCTACTATATCGTGCCGATGCAATACAACACCCAGCAATGGCTCGCTTACTGGAGTTATCTGGAACATCCGCAAAAGACCCCCATATTCGGTTATCAGCTGCCGACCTGGTGGCGAAAGCCCAACTGACGCAAGCCCAGCCCAATCGAGACCAAACAGGAGACGAGCATGAGCGCCGAGAACTCCATCACTGTCGATGTTGTGTCCGATGTCGTCTGCCCCTGGTGCTTCATCGGCCAGAAGCGGTTGGACAAGGCCATTGCTGCCGCAAGCGATGTCGACGTGCGTGTCAGTTGGCGACCATTCCAGCTCGATCCGACCATCCCGCCTGGAGGCATGGATCGCCGCCAATACAT
>NZ_RZRY01001607.1:0-386 GCF_003998035.1 Mesorhizobium sp. M2A.F.Ca.ET.039.01.1.1
TGTCAGCCGAGGGCGGGCTGCGAGGCGCCGTGAAAGCTCAAGGGATACGCAGGCTGCGGCCGGGTACAGAGTCTCAGCGCCGCTGGTGAGCCGTTCAGGCGACTAGCGTCTTCCCGTAATATTTTCGAATGCTTCCCCATCCTATTCGCGATGCGTTCAGGGCTTCAGGCGAGTTGAGCGAGGATATTGTCGACGACGCTTGGAACCGTACCCGCCGTGTCGATATCGATGCCGACGAGAAGATATTCCCGGGTATGATGGTTGCGCAGTACCAGCCGCCGCTCGGCCGGATCGAAACCTGGCTCATTCGGTCGCCCATCTAATCGTCGGTTCAAAGTCTCAACGTCTACGTCGAGCACAAAGACCTTGTCGAATAAGTCCAGGAA
>NZ_RZRY01001608.1:0-385 GCF_003998035.1 Mesorhizobium sp. M2A.F.Ca.ET.039.01.1.1
CCTGTCGCGGCCGCTTAAGGCGGCCGCTACAGTTGTAGTGACGGCATCTCGGCGTCACTCACGCGCCAGATCCACGAACCGATTTGCGGGCGCGCCTCGATCATGTCGTTCAGCATCAGCTCAAATTTGTTGTCGACTCCAGCCGGCACGATGTAGAGCGCAATCGACTGACCGAGGCGCTGTATCATCGCGTTGGCGATCGGCTGCTCCGCCGGCAGGTTATATCGCAATCCCTTGATGCTCTTGTCCCTCATCCTTGCGAGGACGTCGACCAGCTTCCGTTCGTGAACGGAGTCGTACGGTATCCAGTTCTCATTCACGACCATCACTGCGATCTCCTCGATCACCGCAAGCCCCGCCGCATTGACCCCAAACGTGGCAATAG
>NZ_RZRY01001609.1:0-385 GCF_003998035.1 Mesorhizobium sp. M2A.F.Ca.ET.039.01.1.1
AGCCAGTTGGTGAGCGTCGTCCTTGTGTTCTCGAGCATGTTGGCAACGAGGGGGCAGCGGCCGTGCTCGGCAAGCAGATAGAGCCGCAGGAACGGCTGGCCGAGCAGCGCCGGCACGATCCAGACATAGAGCAGCGCCGTTGCCCTGAACCATAGCGCGAGCATCAGCACGACGACGTAGAAGGCGACCATCGCCCGCGCCTCGACGCGCACCTTGGGCAGGCCCTTCGGCGGCACATAGCTGCCCCGGCAGCCGCCGATCGCATTGGTGTAGAGCGTCTTGAAATGCCCCCACCATACCGGCAGCCCCGAGACATGGACGATATATTGCCGCAGGGTTTCAGGCTTCGGAAAGGCGAGTTCCGGATCGTTGTCCGGATCCTGGG
>NZ_RZRY01000160.1:0-10873 GCF_003998035.1 Mesorhizobium sp. M2A.F.Ca.ET.039.01.1.1
GCCCAGGCGTGTTGACCTTGAGATATTCCTCGCCATAGCCCTGCGTGGTGAGGTTCTCGGCCGGGATGCCAAAGGCATTGGTGAGCGCCTCGGCAACGGCTTCGGCACGACGATCCGAGAGGGCAAGATTTGCCTCCGGCGTGCCGACGGCGTCGGTGTGGCCTTCGATCAGGAAGGTCTCGGCCGGGTTCTTCTTGAGCAGTTTTTCCATGGCGCTGGCAACGCCATCGAGCTTCTGCACTTCGGTGTCGGAGATCGTCGCCGAGCCGAAGTCGAAGTTCAGCGTATCGAGATCGATACGCCGAGCGATATCGCGCACGCGGGCCGACCGCTTCACCTCGTCGATCGAGTAGAGACGCTGCACCCTCTCCACCGGCGGCTGCTCGAGGAAGGTATAATACTCGTCGGGATCCTCGACTTCCTCCGAATCCAGTATGTAGTCCCGTCGCGGGATGGTGAGCCGCATCGGCGGCAGTTCGTCGCCGGGATCGCGCCACTCGTCGACATCGTTGTAGTAGCGCTCGTCGACATAGGTCAGCACATATTCGCGGCCATCCGGCGTAATGCGCGATCGCCGGATGACGTCGCCATTACGATTGCGGATGGTGATGATCCTGACGCCGTTGTCGCGCTCGACGATTTCGCGGGTGCGGCCGCCGGAGAGATCCTCGTAGTAGACATCCCTGGCGCCGCGGGTGATGCGAGGCGCCTCGTTGCTTTCCACGAACGTCTGGTTGTTGAACTGCAGGATCACGCGGTCGCCGAACTGCTTGACGACATCCGCGCCCTGCGGCCGGCGACGCTCGCGCACGATCTGTTCCGGCGTAAGCTCGATGCGCTTGCCTTTCTCCTGGTCGACCGGGACGATCCTCTCGGGCTTGATCGCCTGCTGCGCCGACTTGTCGTCCGAGGGCGGCGGGCCCTGATCGACCGGAGCCGGCTGCTGCGCCTGCTCGCCGCCTTGCTGTCCGGCCTGGTTGGCGTTCTGGCCATTGCCGGCTTGGCCGTTGTCGTTCTGGGCGCCACCATTCTGGCCACCGCGACGCTTGCGGAAGGCATCTTTCTGGCTGTCCAGAACCGGCGCTTCGTTGGGATTGGCGGTTTCACCCTGCGCGGCATTGCCGCCGGCGGCCGGTTGGTTGTTGTTCGCGGGCTGATTGCCGGTGACCGGCTGTTCACCGGTGACAGGCTGCTGCTCGCCGGTCGTGGGCTGGCCGGTCTTGGTTTGTTCGCCGGTCGCGGGCTGCTCACCCGTCGCCGGCTGTTCGGCCGTCGGTTTCTTGCCGCGCTTCTTCCTGTCCTGGGCCTGTTCGCCCTGGACCGGCTGCTCGCCATTCTGCAGTGGCTCGGCCTGCGGCACAGGCTCACCCGCCGGCGCCAGCTTTTTGGCCGGCTCGTTGGTCTGCGTCTGCTCGGCCGGGGCGGTCTCGCCCTGCTGGTTCTGCTTGTGCCTCTTCTTGAACTGGTTGCCGCCTTGCTGATTGTCGTTGGCGGGGGCGGCCTGGTCGGTCGGCGCGACCTGATCGCCGGCCTGGCCGGCGGGCTCGCTCTGCTGCTGATTGTGCTTGCGCTTTTTGCGGCCCTGGTTGCCTTGCTGCTTGTCACCGGCAGCCGGCGCCACCTGTTCCGTGGGCTGCTGGTCGGCCGGCGCAGCCTCGATCTGCTGCTGCTGATCGCGTTTCTTCTTGCGCGGCTGCAGTTGCTCGGTCGCGGGTGCGCCACCCTGGTCGGCCGGCGCGGCCTCGATCTGCTGTTGCTGGTCGCGCTTCTTGCGGGGCTTGAACTGCTGCTCGTCGGTCGCGGGCTGGCCGCCTTGATCGGCGGGTGCTGCCTCAATCTGCTGCTGGTCGCGTTTCTTGCGCGGCTTGAACTGCTGCTCGGCCGGGGCTTCCCCGGACTGGGCATTGTCCATCTGCTGCTGCTCATGCCGCTTCTTGCGCGGCTGTTGCTCGGTCTCGGCAGGTGCTGCCTGCTCGGCTGCCGGCGCCGATTCGCTTTGCTGCTGCTCGCGCTTCCTCTTCTTCGGCTGTTCGGCTCCGCCCTGCGCGCATTCCTCGGCCGACTGGCCTTCGGCGCAAGCGGCCTGAGCCAATATCAACGGTGCGCCGTGCAGGCCGCCGGAAGCGACACCCCCCTGCAGCGGGTACGCGCCCAACGGCGCGGATGCCATAAGCAGACCGATTGCCGTGCCCGCCAGAATCCGTGGTTGGCGTTTCATATCATTTTCTCCTAATGGGGTCCCATCCCTGCCCAAACTTTCATCAGCCGCAATTGGTTCCGTTACAGGGCATTGACGCCAGCCAAGGATGTTCGGCCGGCCTTTTGAAGGCAATTTCGTGTCTTTCTAATGTTGATACCGGGTCACTGGGTCAGCAGCGCTTGACCGGGAGGCCGCGGAGGGCCAAATCCACCCCCATGACCGCGCCATTCTGGAAAACCAAGACGCTTGAGGCGATGACCCCGGCCGAGTGGGAATCGCTTTGCGACGGCTGCGGCAAATGCTGCCTGTCGAAGCTCGAGGACGAGGATACGGGCGAGATCTTCTGGACAAGCGTTGGCTGCCGGCTGTTCGACGCCGAAAGCTGCCGTTGCTCCGACTATGCAAACCGGCTGACAAGGGTGCCCGACTGCGTCGGGTTGACGCCGCAGAACGTGCGCACCATCACCTGGCTGCCCAAGACCTGCGCCTACCGGCTGATCGCCGAGGGCCATGATCTCTATTGGTGGCACAGGCTCGTTTCGGGAAGTGCTGCGACCGTGCATGAAGCCGGCATTTCGATCCAGGGCCGGGTGAAGGCCAAGGAAACCGATCTGGCCGAGCCGGACGACTATTTTGATTATATATTGGACGATGAACCGTAGCCGGTTCGCATCCTGATGACGACCGCTGAGGGGCACTTGTGGCGAGGAACGACGCCCTGCGGGTTCGCGTTTAGAACCCTGAACGGCACTTTTCACGGGGAGCGACGAACCCTGGCGGGTTCGCGTTTAGAACTCCTGGGGTGGCGTTTTTGAGTGCGAGCGACGAACCCTGGCGGGTTCGCGCTTATATGAACCGGACATGAACGGCCGGTTCGCGGAAAGTTCAGGTGCAAAAAGGCATTTTCCAATGATCGGTTCTACGGGCGAAAGCCCACAACAAGGAGAGAAGACAATGTTCAACCAGATCAAGACGGCAGCCCTTTCGGCTATTGTCGGGCTTGGCACCTTGGCCGCCATCCCGGCGCATGCGGACAGCCTCTATCTCGGTTTCGGCAACAACCAGGATCCGCGCTTCGGCGTCTATACGGGCGACGACGACGGCTACTACCGCCGCGATTGGCGCCGTGACCGCGGCTGGCGCGGCTGCTCGCCGGACCGCGCGCTCGACAAGGCCGAGCGCATGGGCCTCCACCGCGTCCGCATCGTCGACGTCAGCCGCCGCACGGTGAAGGTCGTCGGCCGCCAGTATGGCGACCGCGTCGTGGTTGTGTTCGCCAACGAGCGCGGCTGCCCAATCATCTATCGCTGAGGTTGAGAGGGCGATCTGCGAGGATCGCCTATCAGCCTCTCACGATGAGGCGTGGCTCGAAAAAGCCCCGGAGGAAACGATCCCCCGGGGTTTTTTGCATGGTGGCGGCGCGCCTGCGGCGTGCCGGCCGATCGTTACTTCAGCTCGAAGGTGACCGTGACCTGGACGTTGTAGGAATTCTCGCCAGCCTGCACCGGGACGGCCGAACGGGCCGCGTCGAATGATTTGGCCGCCATCGGCATCGGCGCCGGCGCGATATTCTGGTCGGTGATCTCGAGCACCTTGCCCAGGCTGACGCCGGCCGCTTCGGCGAGTGTCTTGGCCTTCGCCATCGCATCGGCGACAGCCTTCTTGCGCGCCTCGGTGATCGTCGCCTTCGGATCGTCATTGGTGAAGGCGATGCCGCCGCCCCGGTTGACGCCGAGCGATACCGCCTTGTCGAGGATCTCGCCAGTCTTATCGACGTCGCGCACGCGCACCGACAGCGTGTTGGTCACCTGATAGGCGACGAGCTCGGCCTCCTGGCTGCCGTCGGCCTTGTTGGTATAGTTGTAGCGTGGGTTGATCTGGATGCCCGCCGTCTGCAGGTCGCGCTCGGCAATGCCGGCGGATTTCATCGCCGCAATGACCGCCGCCATGGCGTCGTTGTTGGCGTCGAGCGCTTCGCGCGCGCTCTTTGCCTCGCGCATGACGCTCAGCGAAAGGATCGCCATGTCGGGCGCCACCGTCGCTTCGCCTTCGCCGGACACGATAATGCGGGGTGGGGGCTGCGTGTCGGCGGCGCTTGCCAGCGCCGGGAATGCGACTGCGGCAGCGAGCGCGATAGGCAAAAGATGTCTGGTCATGAAAACTCCTCGAGGTCTGCGATCCGACGCTCCGCGCCGCATCTGCCTCGACCCCGCAAAAGCGTCGATACCCGGCAGCGCGGCGCAAGGGCCGGACCTGTTTCGCGCCATAAGGCGCAGGCCGCTCTACGGCTCGAATATGGGCTGATTTTGGCATTTTGCGCCAGCGCTTTCGAAAGCCCTGTGCGAAGACAAGAAAAACACTAAGCCAGCCCGCGCGGGGCCTGTAGCTGATGGTTAGAGCCGGTGGCTCATAACCGCATGGTTGGGGCTCGAATCCCTCCGGCCGGGCGTTACCTTACGCGGTTCGCCAGAGATGAGGCCGACGGCTATCGGCTTCTTATTGGTTCATTGTGGAACATCCTTGGGGATCGCTTGTTAGCCAAGCAGCAGGTTTCACCTCTGGCCGTGGTGCTCGCACGGCCATGTGCTCTTGACGATGGTGTTCGATGGCCAATGACATCCCAGGAAAGAAAGCGCGCCAGGGTGGCCGCGGACTTCCGGTTCTTGCCGTTTTGATCTGCGCACTGGTGCTGGCAGCGATCGCATGCGGCGTTGCCGAGATTTATGGTGAGGCGGCAAAGACGCCTGCGACCGAGGAGAAGCCAGCGCCACAGGAGAATAGTCAGGCGCCCTCATCCTCCAGCCCGAACCCCGCGGAAACCGATCCTGCAAAGTCCAAAGCTGACAATATGAACGTGGCCCCCGTTGATCGAAATCCAGAGGTGGACAGGGACCCAACACCTCGATCCAGCACGGGCGGTGATCAGCCGGGCAAGCAACCTTCACAGCCCGCCTTGCAGTAAGCCGCTCCGCCTTGGGTCCGCCCGAGAGCCGCAGTCATGGGCAGTTGGCACCGCTCTGGGTCCAGAGTGGGCGCTTGTTTTTCTGTGCCAGAGACGAGGCAGGCGCGGTTCTCTACCTGCTATACTGTTTCCGCAGCATGGACGAGCCAAGCCGGTGGGCCGCTCACGAAGTGCGTATATAGTCTTTTTGACGGATGACTACCAATAAAACAGGGCGCCTGGTAACCCATGTTGCGTCACCAACAAGATCGGGGAGCCGTGACACGGCCCGCTGCCTTGTCGGAGGTGCAGACTTCGCCGGCGGTGGGCCGATCGCATCTCAGGCAGCAGGGAAGGCGCGCCATAGCCAGCCAGTAATGTCGACAGATAAGTTACGTGACGGCACCTGTTAGACGGCGTAGCTGGCGCCGCTCTCGTCTTCTGCGACAGCCTCTATCCAATATTGATTGTTGGGCTCGGCCCGCAGAAGCCTGAACATCCCCGTTTGTCCGTCCACTACGAGGTCAAGGAAGGCGTTGGCGGTCTCGACCATGCCGATCGTACGGGCGGCTTGCAGATCCAACGTGGCGATGCCGGGAAACCGACAGCGAAGATTGGTTAGAGCTGACAGCGATCCTCGCGAGGACCGACCTGCGTCGTCAATACTTATCGCGGCCCAGGAATTCGTCTGCGCCAGCTCTTGCGTGAGCTTGTCCGGCGGCGTTGGGCGAACCGCTAATCGACGCATGTGGCAACACTCCTCGATGACGGACGCCATTCGGCCAAAACCTGCCAGAAGCATTGACCGTGCTGGCTTTGTCGGTGGGCACTCCGTTCGCCACCAACCGGGCCGATCGAGCGCGGGATGATCGAATGCACCTTCCTTCGCGATTTGGCTCACAGCGCTCGCGATGATGGTCTTTCTCGGGCTCGCGTCCCGCACGTCGAAGGCTCCGCTCTCGTAATAGCCCTTTTGATGCGCCAGCATCGAGTTCCAGTCGGTGGCCCCGAACAGTGACCAGGCAGTGATGGCGCGTATGTCGGCTCCGTCGTGCCTCGCCGCCTTGGCTTCCTGCCATCCCTCGATCAGCCACCGCAACTGTTCCTCACGCGTGCATCCGTTGTGCAACTCGGTGACGGCGATTGGCCTGCGGTAGCGATCCCAAATTTCCTTTAGCCGGAATCGTAAACGTGCGTGGTCGCGCATCTGAGATCGCACCGCCGCGATGTCGACATAGGCGTCGATGCCATTCCCCCCAGTCTGCTCGTCTGGATACCGCCGGAGATCGTCGTCGAGCAGGCGGTCGCTCGTCAGGTAGTAATCGATCCCAATGACATTGGGGGGGCAAGGGTCCGCGCTCAGCTCGTCGAGATGACGGCGGTCCACGCCCGCGTCAAGTAAGCGCCCGTGGAATGGATGGTCGTCGTCAACCAGGCCGCTCAGCAGATCAAGCGCCAGCCATCGCCGCTCGTTTTCATAGTCGGCCTGGTAGCGGAGGCGGGGCGTGGAGAACACCCGCCCAAAATCTTCGGTCTGGACAAGTTGCGCACCAGGTATGTGTTCTCGGATTGCCTTCATGGCCAGCGCGGTTGCGCGACACTGCGCGACGGTCAATCGGAAGCAGGTTGCCTCGCAGGTGCCATGCGGATGCCAAAGTCCATAGAGGCCGCTTATGCGCGCCGTCGTCAGTGGCTCGTTGATCGGCGTGAACATCTCCAGCCAGGGATAACGTTGCGCCACTTGCCCGGCATACCTGGCCAGCAATTCGGGGAAGTCCGGATCAAGCACATGGGTCGATTTCGGTCCGCTGCCATGATGGACCAGCCCCGCGATCGGCCTCACGCCAAGCCTTCGCAATTCGTTGAGACGCGCGTCCGGCCACCGCCAGTCGCTCGAACCATCGCCCTCGACCAGTTCCCAGAGCACGGGGTATCGCAAGGTCTTGATACCCATCTCGGCTATGAGGCTGAGATCGCCGGCACGGTCGAAATGGCCGGTCTCGCGGAGTTGATCCCGGGTCCGCTCGCGCAGGCGCACGACGCTGCATTCAACGCCGCCCCAGATTTCGAGACTATCGCTCAACTTGCAGCTCCGGGTCCGGCATCATGGCGGTTCGTTGTGTGCGCAACATTAAGCATCGCTGCGCAGACGGCATCTAGACGGGCATCGCGAGTGCCGATTGCGGTGCGCGATCTGAGGCTGGGATAGTCTTCTGAATACGGGCAAAAGTGGCCAGGGCCTGCCCTACAACCTGGTCCATGTTGTAGTAGCGGTACGTCGCCAGACGGCCGACGAACCACACGTCAGGGCAATTGTCAGCGAGCGCTTCATATTGTTTGTAGAGAGCCTCGTTTTTCGGCCGCGGCACGGGGTAATATGGGTCGCCGATATCTGTCGGGTATTCGTAGGTGAGGCTGGTCCGGATATTCCTCTGGCCCGTCAAATGCTTATACTCGGTGATGCGGGTATAGGCTTCCGTCTGCGGATAGTTCACCACGGCTACCGGCTGAAATTGCTCGCATTCGAGGGTGACATGCTCGAAGCGCAATGATCGATAGGGCAGGCGGCCCAGCTTCCAGTCAAAGAATTCATCAATCGGCCCGGTGTAGATCAGCCGCCGGAAGGGAATTCGCTCTCGGACCTCGCGATAATCGGTCTGCAGCATGATCTTGACGTTGGGATGGTCCAACATCCGTTCGAACATGCGCGTGTAGCCGCCGGCCGGCATCTGCTGGAAGCTGTCGCCGAAATAGCGATCGTCGCGGTTCGTTCTTGTTGGAACGCGAGCCGTCACGGACTTGCTCAACTGGCTGGGATCGACCCCCCACTGCTTTCTAGTGTAGCCGCGGAAGAATTTCTCATAGAGCTCCCTACCGACGGTGCTGACAACCACATCCTCGGCGGTACGGATTTCGCCAACGGTTTCACGACGCGACGCGAAGAACTCTTCCAGCTCTGCCGGGCTTAGCTCGAGACCATATAGATGGTTGATCGTGTCGAGGTTTATAGGAATCGGCAGAAGCTTGCCGTCCACGAAAGCGAGCACACGGTGCTCGTAAGGGCGCCAGCTTGTGAACTGCGACAGATAGTCGACGATCGACTGGGCGTTCGTATGGAATATATGCGGTCCGTAACGATGGATGAGAATTCCGGCTTCGTTGTAGCAGTCATACGCGTTTCCGCCGATGTGACTCCGACGGTCTATGAGGAGAACGCTTTCGCTTCGTTGCGAAGCGATCCGTTCCGCGAGAACGCTGCCGGCAAAGCCTGCCCCGACAATCAGCCAGTCGAACATGGTCACGCGCTCCTGCGGAAGGGCACGACCTTCTTGCTTGCACTGGCTTTCTTGATGTGGGCGGCCATGGCATCCCATGTTCGCTGCCAGGACATGTTGGCCAAATAGGCATCAACCGCTGGCAGGCGCATTTCGCGCGGTTGCGCCAGCGCGGAGCGCAGTTTGGCCTCGATGTCTTCGGGGTCCGCGATATCGACGAGGCCGGCGGCAGCGTAGCTTCGCACCACATCGACAATCGCAGTCGACACCACGGGCAGGCCGGCGGCAAGGAATTCGGGAGTTTTCGTGGGGCTGATGAAGCGTGTCGCTTCGTTGAGCGCGAACGGCATCCACCCGACATCCCAATGCCGGAGGTAGTCGGGCAGATCCTTGTAGGCTTTGCTGCCGAGCCAGTGCAGGTTGTTTGCCCTCGGCAGGATGTCCGGATCGATCTTGACGACCGGACCAAGCATCACGAAGTGCACGTCTGGCATCGTGCTGGAAGCCTGCGCCACGAGATCGATATCGAGGCGCTCGTCGATAACACCGAAGAAGCCAACCCGAGGATGCGGGATTGTGAGTTGATCCGCCGGCTCCTCGCCGGGCGCCCTCGCCTTGTGAAAGTGGTTGACGTCAATGCTGCTGGGGAAGGGATAGATCGCCCGATGTTGGCAACGCTTCGCTTCGAACAGGCTTAAGCCGCCCGTGAAGACCACATCGGCGCATTCGAAGAGCGCCCGTTCCAGCAACGCAAGCTGGGCCGGCGCATTCTTGAACGCCGCAAGCTCGTCCATGCAGTCATAGACGCGCACGTCGAAGTTGACATGCGCGCTGAAGCGCAGCGCCATCGGGGTATAATACCAGGCAGTCAATTGGGCGTGCGGCGTCGACGCGATGATCCGGTCCAGATATCTGCGCTGGATCGCATCGGCTCTGGCGGGGCTGGTGCCGATCGGGAGCAAAGGGGTCGCTACCCGAATGCCCGGCGCAGCGTCGCAAAACCGAATGGACGAGTGGGAGCATTCTTCAAAAACGGGCTCCTCGAAGTAAACGATTTGGTGCTCTCTCGAGGCATGCGTGAGAATGTGCTGCGGACGTTGATAGACGAAATTCCATCGCAAATGGGAGAAGCATATCAATAAATCTTGCTCTTTTCTGGTTTTGATTTTGGCTGGTATTCTTATCGCCGCGTCCATATAAGCTTTTCCCTGGTGACATTGCGGTTTATACTGCGAATAACATTTGTTAATCGCGAGATGCAGGAAGCTATTCCTGCCGCATGTCTAACTGTCGGCTGATTAACTTGTTCCAGCCAGCGAGCGATATGCAGGCGGAGTGCCGGCCAGAGCGTCTGGCATCTCAGGCTGCAGCTTTCTGGGGACGGCCGCTCGGGTGCCGCATTTTCGTTGAATGAGCAGCTAGAATATTCGGTGGCTTAAATTGATTCGTCGGACCGACGCCAAGGGCGTTTAGCGGCCGACAATCGCTGGGGCAGACAGATGAAGATCGAGTTCGAGACGAATGTGTTCCCGTTGTTTCACCCGCAAGCGGTGGACGATCTCAAGGACCCGTGCCCGGTTTATGACGGCCGGCTTTGGCATGTATTCGGATCGAGCGGCACGGTGACAAGCGAGACTTGGAAGATTCTTCACGCCACGGCGCCGGAGTTGCACGGACCGTGGACGGAGCACGCGCCGATCGAGCTTCCGGTCACCGGCTCGGGCGTCGCGGCGCCGGGTGTAGTCCACGAAGACGGCGTCTTCCACATGTTCATCCAAACCGAGTTCATGAAATCCGGCGGTCGCTGTGAACACGCGGTGTCAAATGACGGGTTCAACTGGGTTGTGCTCAATCCGGCAATTCTGTCCGTGCCGGACACGGATGAAGACGGCATCTACGACCCGCACCCCGCTCTCATCGGCGGAAAGCGCTACCTCGTTTATTCCGGCATGCCGAAATTCACCCGCGTGCCGCAACCGGACATCTATCTGTCCCGGAGCCAGTCCGATTCATGGTTCGGGCCTTGGAAGCGCTTGGGCAAAATCCTGGACCACAATGACATTCCCCATCACAACACGCGGGACGACCCCGACTACGAATGGGGGATTGAAGGTGCCCAGTTGGTGGAACTTCCAGACGGCCGCGTGCTCCTCAACGCCACCTGCTTCCTTCCGAACGGACAGCGGGGCAGTCGGCAGCGGGTGTTTTTCGCCATCGCCAACACCATTGCCGGACCTTACTCCTCGATCGGGCCGGTGCTCGATCCGGGCGGGCCTGGAGAAAACGGCCATTCGACTGTGATGATCGAGGGCGACAGGCTGACCCTTTTCTACCAGAGTCGCGTGTCGGCGACCAACCATCGCTGGCGCTACGGGTTGGCGAGTTTCGACGTGTCCCAGCTTTCCAAGGCGGCTTGACCCGCTCGTCGCGAGCCTTCCTCGACCACCCTTCCTACAC
>NZ_RZRY01001610.1:0-385 GCF_003998035.1 Mesorhizobium sp. M2A.F.Ca.ET.039.01.1.1
GAGCAGGATCGCGCCATGGCCGAGCCGCGCGGCCTCGGCGATCGCATGCCGCATCAGCGCCGAGCCGATGCCGCCGCTCTTCAAGCCAGGCTCGACCGCCAGCGGGCCAAGCAGAAGCGCTGCCGGACCGCCCTCGCCCAGCCTCACATCCCAAAGCCGCACCGTGCCGACGACCACGCCCGACGCATCGCGGGCGACGAAGGCCAGTCCCTCCGAGGGCCGGCGGCCGCGCCGCAGCTTTTCGGACGACTTCTTCTTGCGCTTCGGCCCCATGGCGCGGTCGAGCAGCGCTTCGCGCGCCGTGGTGTCGGCCGCGCTTTCGCCGACGATGACGAAGGCAGGCGCCTCGACGGCCCCCTCGTCCGGCGCGCCGCGCGAGCCAGCC
>NZ_RZRY01001611.1:0-384 GCF_003998035.1 Mesorhizobium sp. M2A.F.Ca.ET.039.01.1.1
AGACAGTGGCTCAGGCGCGCGTAGCCATCGCCCTGTGGCGCGCCGACTACAACACCGCACGGCCACACTCCCAAATCGCCTGGCAGACACCGGCCGAGTTCGCCACCACCTTCAATCCGCGACGGTCGCTCGCGCTGCGCTATGCCAAAGGCTCCGCGCCAGCGACCGTCGCTTCACCCGCCCAGCAGGGCACAACCCACGCCGGAAACGAACTCAAAACTGGATAGAAATTGGGGGCAAGGTCAGCGCTACTTTCAGAACTACGCGGCATTCTGGCCCAAAATCGTGAAGGAGGGCGTGCTCGCGGAGCCTTGGTCGTCCGAGACCCGTTTCTCGCTGGTCGACTATCGCGATGTCGCCGAGGTCGCGGCGATAGCCCTGACG
>NZ_RZRY01001612.1:0-384 GCF_003998035.1 Mesorhizobium sp. M2A.F.Ca.ET.039.01.1.1
GGTTTTAGGAGCCGGCCCCTGTCCCCGGGGCCGGCTCCGCTGTTTCGGGCTAGGCCTGTCGAAGGCAGCGATCGGGGTTCTTGCCGACGGCCTCTGCCGAGACGGCCTTTCCGAGCGAGGCGGAAGGGAGCAATATAGCTCGCTCATTGCGGATGAAGGCGATGCTGGAAATCCCTGAGGAACGCGGCGCCCGCCATCTGTTGTTCAAGGCCATAGACGAGGCGTTCAAGGCCGGAGATTTCGCGGCTCTGGGTGTTGCGCTCGGCGGCTCTGCGCGCTGGTTCGACGAGCGGATGCCGTTCGAGCTCGGCCTTGGTCATCCGCTGGAATATGCGATCTACTGGAGCCCGGCCGCCTTCATCACCGCCTTGCTCGATGCCGGCT
>NZ_RZRY01001613.1:0-384 GCF_003998035.1 Mesorhizobium sp. M2A.F.Ca.ET.039.01.1.1
CAGGCTGAGCCTCGGCGCTGGAGACCTGCTCGCTGAGCTTCTGGCCCATCGTCTCGGCGGTGTAGGCGAGGCGGTTTTCCACGCTCGCGACCTGGTCCTCGACGCGCGCGGCGGCAGCCGCGGCGCTCGCGGCAATCCGCTCGTCGGCGCCGGACAGCGCCTGCTCGATCTCGCGGGCATGCACGGCGAGCTCCTGGCCGGTCTGGCGGGCGCGGTCGGCGACACGCTGCTCGGTGGCGGCGAAGGCGCCGACGATCGTGTCGGCATGCTCGCCGATCGTCGAGCTGGTCGAAGCGATGCGCGACACCAGGCGGTTGTCGGCGTCGTCGAAGATGCGGCCGATCTCGCCGGCGCGGGCGGAAAGCGCTTCCGAGCCCTCGGCGA
>NZ_RZRY01001614.1:0-383 GCF_003998035.1 Mesorhizobium sp. M2A.F.Ca.ET.039.01.1.1
CACCACGTCGCGCCGCACCACCGATTTCGAGCCGCGCTTCTTGGCCTCCGCCGGGTCCTCGGTCTGCTCGCAGACGGCGACGCGGAAGCCTTGCGCGATCACCTTCTGCAGATAGTCATCCGCCGCATGCACCGGCACGCCGCACATCGGAATGTCGTGGCCCTGGTGCTTGCCGCGCCGGGTCAGCACGATGCCGAGCGCGCGGCTTGCCTTCTCGGCATCGTCGAAGAACAGCTCGTAGAAATCGCCCATGCGGTAGAACAGGAGCGAATCCGGGTTCGCCGCCTTGATCTCGATATACTGCTCCATCAACGGCGTGACGCCGCCCAGGGCGGGCGCCGGCGCCATCGTGTCCGGAGCGTCGTTATCGGTCGGCATGTGCA
>NZ_RZRY01001615.1:0-383 GCF_003998035.1 Mesorhizobium sp. M2A.F.Ca.ET.039.01.1.1
TCTGCACATCGCGCACCTTCCATTCCCCGGGCAGCGACGGCATGACGATCGCGGTCGCGGCGCGGATCTCGCCTGGATTGTAGTTCGGCGCTTCCCGCTGGGAGGTCATCGCCTCGCGCACCAGCGTCGTCCGGTGCGCCCTCACCGCTTCCTCGACATAGGCGGGCGGCTGGGTGGAGGCGACGACCTTCGTCACCGCGACCGGTCCGCAAATGCCATTCGCCAGCCAGCCGGCCGCGATCAGGATCGCCGCCGCCGCGGCGCGCTGCAGCACCCCGAAGATGCGGTCGCGGCCAAGCCCGCGCTCCAGCCGTCGTGCCGCCTCGGTCGTTGCCGGCCGCGCCATTCCCTTGGCGGCGAGCGCCACACGCAGCTCGTCGCGC
>NZ_RZRY01001616.1:0-382 GCF_003998035.1 Mesorhizobium sp. M2A.F.Ca.ET.039.01.1.1
CACTCGCGCATGGCCCTCAACATCGATGCCGAGGAGGCCGACCGCCTCGACCTGTCGCTCGATGTCATCGAACGCGTGCTGGCCGAGCCGGAACTTGCCGGCTGGGACGGCTTCGGCGTCGTCGTCCAGGCCTACGGCCCGCGCGCGGCTTTCGCCATCGACTGGCTCTATGCGCTGGCGAAGAAATACGACCGCCGGATCATGGTGCGGCTGGTCAAGGGTGCCTATTGGGACACCGAGATCAAGCGGGCGCAGACGCTGGGTCTTACCGGCTATCCGGTCTTCACCCGCAAGGCCAACACCGACGTTTCGTATCTGGCCTGCGCGAAGAAGCTTTTGTCGATGACCGACCGCATCTATCCGCAGTTCGCCACCCATAACG
>NZ_RZRY01001617.1:0-382 GCF_003998035.1 Mesorhizobium sp. M2A.F.Ca.ET.039.01.1.1
CGCGAAAAGCTCGTCATGGCCGGGCTTTTAGCGGATTAGTCAGCAGGAATAAAGCGCCGAGTTCAGGCGGCTACATCGAAAAGTCGAAGCGATAGGTGGTCGAGACGCCGACCGTGAACTGGTTGCGATCGCCGCGCTCCCGGACGAGGCTGGAATCGGCGGCCGGGCCCATCAGGCGCGAATATTCGCCGAACAGGCTGGCCGTCATCGGCTCGGTGACCTTCCAGGTGATCGCGCCGCCGAGGCCGGTCGACTTCAGGCCGCCTCCCGGATGGTATTCGCTGAGGCCGGAGGCCGCCGCTTCGGTGGCGTTGACGCCGTAATAGGCGTCGAAATAGCCCGACGAGGCGAAGGAGACGCGCGGCCCGCCGGAGATGCGGAC
>NZ_RZRY01001618.1:0-380 GCF_003998035.1 Mesorhizobium sp. M2A.F.Ca.ET.039.01.1.1
GGCTGAAGGAAGAGCCGCTCGACGGCACGATCGGCATCGGCCATACGCGCTGGGCCACGCATGGCGTGCCGAACGAGACCAACGCGCATCCGCATTTTTCAGACGGCGTCGCCATCGTCCACAACGGCATCATCGAGAATTTCGCCGAGCTGCGCGAGGAGCTTGTCCGCGACGGCTACACCTTCTCCTCGCAGACCGACACCGAGGTCGTCGCGCATCTGGTGGCGCGGGAACTCGCCAAGGGGCTGAAGCCGGTGGAGGCCGCGCACCAGGCGCTGAAGCGGCTCTCGGGCGCGCTTGCCCTTGCGATAATGTTCAAGGGCGACCAGGACCTGATCGTCGGCGCCCGCAACGGTCCGCCATTGGCCGTCGGCCATGGC
>NZ_RZRY01001619.1:0-380 GCF_003998035.1 Mesorhizobium sp. M2A.F.Ca.ET.039.01.1.1
GCTGCAGCGGGTGGCGTTGCTCCGGCGGCGGGGGGCGTCGTTGCCGCATCAGCCGTTGGCGGTGCGGTTCCAGCCGCCGGCGGCATCGGATTGGCCGCGTCGGTCGTCGGCGCCGCAGCGGGAGGCGTTTGCGTGGCAGGCGCAGGCGCGGCACCGGTCGGCGCAGGCGCCGTTGCCGGGGCGGGCGGCGGCCGCGAGGTCAGCGCCGCGACGGATTCGCCTTCGCCGATCGTGGCCTGTCCGCTAGCCGGACCGGGATCGGTCTCCTTGCCCTCGGGCGTCAGGCGCTGCGTGAACTTGGTCGCCTCGGCCGGTTCGCCGGCGCCCGCCGCCGGCGGCGCCGCCGCGGCGTCGGCGGCAGGCTTGGCCGGCTTCACCAG
>NZ_RZRY01000161.1:0-10813 GCF_003998035.1 Mesorhizobium sp. M2A.F.Ca.ET.039.01.1.1
GTACCCCTGTAGCTGCCCGATGAAATGTATTCGCCGACACGAAATGCATCGTCGAGCAGATAGAACACGCCCGAGATCACGTCCTTGACGAGGGTTTGTGCGCCAAAACCCACAGCGACGCCAACGACGCCGGCGCCCGCGATCAGGGGGCCGATCTGGATACCGACCGAAGCGAGCATCATCAGCACCGCCATGACGACGATCACTGCCAGTAGAATGTTTTGGATGATGGGCAAGAGCGTGCGCAGCCGCGCCTGCTGCGGATCGACGACCGGCATCTCCTCGTCGCTGATCACCGCGTGCGCTTCGATGCCCAGCTTTCTCTCGATCAATGCCTTGATGATCGACCAGCCGAAATCGGCTGCCAGCGCAATGACAATGACATTGATCAAGCCGCGCAATATGAGCGTGGTCGTCGTGTTGCTGTCCTGCATCGACTGCATGTCCAGACCCCAGGCACTCGCAAGAAGGTAAGCCGCCGCCAGGATCAAGATCATCCGGACTGCGCGATCGATGACAGCGATCGTGACCGCCGGGATCGTAGGCCGGCCGGCATCTTCCGAACCCGGCCGCAGGACGAAATTGACCCCGCGCTGCGTCAGCACGATTGCGAAAGGCAGGAAGAATGCGGCGAAGGTAAACCAGAACAATATGGGAAGGCCGGCGATGCGCAGCAGGAACAGGACGACGAAGTAAGCAGTCAAAAACCATGTCGCTGCCGTGTGACCGTGCCCATCGTTCCGCTGTGTTCTTGGCCGACGCCAAACGGCAATCAGAAAGAGCAGCAGCAGCACGAAATCGGCACCTACCGACAGCACCAGCATTCCGTCCTGGTCAATGCCGAGACCCGGCAAGAGGATGAACGCGGCGGCGAAGAAGGCGAAGATGCCGAAGATCCTGGGTACCCAATAGAACCAATGGTCGGCCGTTTCGTTGGTCACCGGCAAAGCACGAACCTCGACGGCGTTCTCGACCTGCATGAAGGAAGGGACGAGCAGGGCTGCGAGATACATGCGCACAGCCGCTGTGGCGACCGCAGCCATCAGAAAGGTCAGCACGATCTCGCGGATAAGCATTGGCCAGTCAAACAACATGAACGCGCCGGCGCTGCCCAGCGCGAACGAGAGGATCAGCAGGCTGGAATAAAGCGTGCGGCCACCAATCTTCTTGGCCCGCCCGATGGGCGTATCCTTCGATTGCGCGATGATCCACAAACGGAACGGGCGGGTGAGCTTGTACGTTGCCCAAGTGAGCGCCAGGCCGGCAGCGATGAAAATCGCGATCAGCAAAAGCATGCTGGCAGGCCTCTTGCCGGACATATCCTCCATGGTCTCTGCCCGCACGCGCGCAAACTGGCCTGGCAGAGAGGGCAAGGTCCCCACGATTCTTTCGATATGATGCTTGATCCGATCGAGCGTCGAGGATGCCATCGTATTCATCCGGCCCGGCGCGGCCACGGCATCGGACGATGCGCCGGACGGCGAAGCTCCTGCCGCGGCAGGCGTTCCGGTCGGCCCGGCGTCCTGCTTTCGTTGCTCGGCCACCCAGGCCTTCACCGACGGATCGTCGAGAAGATCGAATAACTGTTTGACCTTTTCAGGCGGAACGGTCGCCGGCGCCTGTGCCTGTGATGGACCAGTCAACAAGAGGGCGATCCCAAAGACGAGGGACCTGGCGATCAGGAAAAACATCGCGGTCAGATAGCCGAGATGTCGTGTCGGGCGCGCCAGATTCTGGGCTCCCAATCGACGTATCATTGATTCGGGGCAGCTTGCCATTCAATGTATATAGACGATGACATAGCGCCCTTGGTAGGGTTGATAGTAGCTGCTGCCGCAGTGCCAAAGCACGGTGCCGTTGATCGAAGTCGTCACACACGCAGCCGGGAGCCTGTTCCCGTAGATAGTCGAACGGCGGATCGTTCGGCGTGTGGTGCGCCTTGCGACGCCTGCGACGCTGCCAGGCGTGAGCGGATGGCCAACTCGCGCCTGCGCTTCGCCAACGACGGGGGCGAAGGGCGCAAGGGCATCGATGAGCCCCGCAAACATCAAGACGACGACGATTCCGGCAGCGCCGGTCAATCTCAAGCTAGGTCTCGTCATTTTTGATCCTCCCAAGAGCTCACCGCTTCGCGCGTTCTTATGTCCGGACTATGCAGCACCCAACGCAGGCTAGAACTTTAGAGTGTACTAATTCTCAAATTCGACTTCTATCCGGATTGCGCAAATTCCATCGAACCGCTGGCGATGGTGACCGGCATTTCTCGGCGCGGGTTGCGCCCGGGTCACGATCTTCCGGCGCGCTGCAGTGTTTCGTAGGGAGATTCGCCGAAGAAGAGTCGATAATTCGCGGCGAAGCGGCCCAGATGGGTGATCCCCACCTCCATAGCGACCGCAGTTATGCTCAAGCCGTCAGCACGTGCCGCAGTAAGGAGCCGTCTGTTCATTGAGACGGAGCGCTCTGATGAATTCGAGCGGGGCTACGGCGAAGGTAGTGCGAAAGGCGTAATCCAGTTGTCGACGGCTAACACCGATTTCCTTGCACAGTCGAACAATGGGTATGTCTTCCCGGATATGAGTGCGAATGAAATCCTCGGCCGCCGACGCTTGTCTTAAATGACGCGACAATCGCTCTGAACAGTGGCGGCGCGCCGCACTGGCGCGAGACGCTCACGCGCCATTCGATGGGCCGGCGTGCCCTTCGTCTCTTACTCGTGACGTCCGTGAGGCTCGTGACGTCCGTGAGGCCTTCGCGCGGCATCGATCGCAGCAGTCATAACAACTGATGGGCTTACGTCCGGGGAGCAAACTGGAGGCATCCGCGCTGAATTCGTCTGGGGCGACGAGCTGACCTCCGGTGGCCAGCATATGGAGAACAGTTATCGATGCTGCTGACCGACAAAGTGTGTAGTGGAGTCGCACTTGTTCAGGTCGGGGAAGACAGACCCGAGCGCTTCGTGCGAATGTAGCTCCATGAAGGGCTTCGGATTGGCGCCCATCACATCACGAAATGCGGGGTCCAGAGTGAAGAACGCTATCTGATCTTTCGCATCGCGCCGGTCGCATGGGAGACTATGAATTCGCGGACGGTGAGGGGCGATCTGCGGCCTCTTGGGTAATACGAATTGAAAATTGCGCCCTCATGTTTCACAACAGGTCGGTTAGGCCTCAGGATGGCTTCCCCAACCGCCCCGGTTCCCAAGGCGAGAATTCTAAAAGACGTTCAGAAATGATCCAGCACGTACAAGACGCTCGAATTCTCATGTACAGCCACGACACGTTCGGGCTCGGCCACCTGCAGCGCTGTCGGACCATCGCGCATTCGCTGGTCGAGGATTTCCGCGGACTTCAGGTGCTGATCATTTCGGGTGCGCCCATCGCCGGCGCGTTCGATTATCGCGCCCGTGTCGACTTCGTGAAGATCCCCAGCGTCATCAAGTTGCGCAACGGCGAGTACACCTCGCTGGAAAAGGATATCGATCTGCATGAGACGCTCAGAATGCGCCAGTCGATCATCCGCCACACGGCCGAGACCTTCCGGCCGGATATCTTCATCGTCGACAAGGAACCGCTCGGCCTGCGCGGTGAGATCGAGGACACACTGTCCTACCTCAAGACGCGGGGTACCACGCTCGTGCTTGGCCTGCGCGAGGTGATGGATGCGCCGCATCTGCTCGAAGCAGAGTGGGCACGCAGGGATGTGATGCGCAAGATAGGCCTGTTCTACGACAAGGTCTGGGCCTATGGCCCGCCGGATTTCTACGATCCGTTGACCGGCTTGGATGTGCCGCCGGCCGTCAGGGCAAAGATGAGGTTCGTCGGTTTCCTGCAACGGCGCCTGCAGCGGAACGAGTTGCCCGGCCACCGGCCCGAGGGTGAGTATATCCTTGTTACCACAGGGGGCGGCGGTGACGGCGCGGAACTGATCCACGACGTCATCGATGCCTATCAGCAGAACCCGCAGTTGCAGCACAGGGCGCTGATCGTGCTTGGGCCTTACATGCCGGCGCGCAAGCGCAACAAGCTGCTCAAGAAGGGGGCCAAGATCCCCTGCATCAAGATCATCGAGTTCGACAACCGCATGGAAGACCTGATTGCCGGGGCCAAGGCGGTAGTGGCGATGGGCGGTTACAACACCTATTGCGAGATACTGTCTTTCGACAAGCCGGCGCTAATCGTGCCGCGCGTCGAGCCCCGTGAGGAACAACTGATCCGCGCTCGGCGCGCAGCCGAACTCGGCCTTATCGAGATGCTTTTGCCGGACGAAGCCAAGGATTCCCAGCGGTTTGCCGATGCACTGGTGGCGCTGCCGGACCGGCCCCGCCCATCTCAGAGCAATCCGCATCTGAGGCTGGAAGGACTGCCTCATATTTCCGAAATCGTCGCAGAACTGCTCGATCGGCGGGCCAGCCCTCACCTTTCGGTCATTGAGGGAATGAGCTGAGTTGCAACGTCGCAAGATCGTCGTGGTTCTAAAGGGCTATCCGCGGTTGTCGGAAACCTTCATCGCGCAGGAACTGCTCGGTCTGGAGCGCGCGGGATTTGACCTGATACTCGTCGCGCTCAGGCGGCCGACCGACGCAAAACGCCACCCTGTGCATGACGAGATCAAGGCGCCCATCCGTTATCTGCCGGAATATCTGCATGAAGAGCCGCTGCGCGTGCTTCGCTCGCTGTTTGCCTATCTGCTGCGGCCGGGGTTCTGGCGCGCGCTCGGATCGCTGGCTGCCGATATCCGCCGCGACTTTACGCGCAATCGCGTGCGCCGCTTCGGGCAAGCGCTCGTGCTGGCGGCCGAATGGCCGGAAGACGCGGGATGGTTGCATGCGCATTTCGCGCACACGCCGGCATCGGTGACGCGCTACGTCAGCCAGCTTCGTGGCCTGCCCTGGAGCTGCTCAGCCCATGCCAAGGACATCTGGACTTCTGCGGACTGGGATCTGGCCGGCAAGCTTTCCTCGGCGCGCTGGACGGTCACTTGCACGAAAACCGGCTTCGATCGTCTTAAAGAACTCGCAAACGGTAACTCGTCCGTGCATCTGAGCTACCATGGGCTTGACCTTGATCGCTTCGGCAGTTTCGGCGAGGCGCGAAAACAGCATGACGGCTCGGCGGCGGACGACCCGGTTATCATTCTCAGTGTCGGGCGCGCAGTTGCAAAGAAAGGTTACGATACCTTGCTGGAGGCGCTTGCCCTATTGCCTGGCGATTTGGCGTGGCATTTCGAGCATATCGGCGGCGGCGAGGAACTGGAACGGCTCAAGGCGCTGGCGCAAAAGTTCGGACTGGATGGTCGCGTGTCCTGGAAGGGCGCGCTTGCGCAAGAGGAGGTGCTTGAGCACTACCGGTGCGCCGACATCTTCGCCCTGGCCTGCAGGATCACCGCAAATGGCGACCGGGACGGTCTGCCGAATGTTCTGGTGGAGGCGGCCAGCCAGCGGCTTGCCTGCGTGTCGACCGATATTTCCGGCGTGCCGGAGCTTTTGTCGCCGGATGAAACCGGGCTGCTGGTTCCGACGGAAAACCCAATTGCCCTCGCACAGGCGCTGGAGCGCCTGATCCGCGATCCCGTGCTGCGCGCCCGCCTCGGCGACGCCGCCGAGCGGCGCGTGCGCGGCAATTTCGACCATACGGCAAGCATCGGACAGCTCAAGGAACTGTTCGAGCGCGAGTGGCGGGCCGCCGATTGAAGCGCGTCTTCCTCTATGTCCAGCACCTGCTCGGTATCGGCCATCTCGCTCGCTCCAGCCGCATCGCAGCGGCACTGGTCGATGTCGGGTTTGACGTAACCGTCGTGACCGGCGGCGCGCCGATCGCGGGGTTTCCGGGACCAGGGGTGAAAACTGTAACCCTGCCGCCTGTCACCTCCGGTGATGAAGGATTTTCCGGACTTGTCGACCTGCAGGGCAAGCCCATCGACGATGATTTCAAGAAACGGCGTTCAGAGATGCTGCTGCAGGCATACCGGGATTGCAGACCTGATATCGTCATTGTCGAGGCCTTTCCATTTGGACGCCGGCAGATGCGCTTCGAACTCATGCCGCTGCTCGAAGCCATCGAGGCGACATCGCCCAGACCGCTGCTGGCGACGTCCGTCCGCGATATCCTTCAGGAGCGCGTCAAGCCGGGCCGAAACGAGGAAACGGTCGATCTCATCAACAGGCATTTCGACCTTGTCATGGTCCACGGCGACCCAACTTTCGCAACCATCGACAGGACATTTCCACTAGCCTGGGCAATCAGGGCCGAGGTCACCTACACAGGGCTCGTTGCCGCGCCGCCATCGCCCGCGGCCTCCGAGCGCTTCGACATTCTGGTGTCGGTTGGCGGTGGAGCTGCCGGGAGGGGTCTTGTCAGTTCCACCATCGCAGCGGCGCGGAATGCCAAAAATGGCTGGAAATGGTGTTTGATCACCGGCCCCAACCTGCCGAAAGACGAGTTTGACGCGATCGCACGCGATGCCACGCCGGGCCTGTCCATCTTCCGCTTCCGCGAGGATTTCGCCAGCCTGCTGACCGGTGCCCGCCTGTCGGTCTCGCAGGCGGGTTACAACACGGTCTGCGATGTCCTGCGCGCGGGTTGTCGCTCCCTGCTCGTGCCGTTTGCAGCCGGCGGGGAAACCGAACAAACGGTTCGCGCCCTGATGCTCGAAGAACTCGGTCTTGCAACGGTGCTGATGGAAAAGGACCTGACGCCTGAAGGTTTGGCGCAGGCGATCGAACAGGCGCTGGTGGCGCCGAGGCCGTCCGCGCATCGTCTCGATCTGGAAGGGGCGCATCACTCGGCGCAAATCCTGCGCGAGCGGCATCGAACGCGGTCGCTAAAAATGGGGCCCGGGACATGACCAAGCAGACGGCGGGGCCTAAAGCGCGTCGCGCTGAACGGATTCAGTCGACGCGCTTTAAGTCTTGATGCATGTCGTTGTCCTAAACCGCTACGCGGTTTTGGACGAAAGGCACTAAACCGTCCCAATCAGCATGAAGCGCGTATATTTTTTTGTCGGTAGTTCGCCGGAGAATCGTATCTCCCGCAGCGCCGCCATTGCCTCGAAGGCTGCAAGTGAAGCCACGCAGTTAATGTGCGTCGGCTCGCTGAAATAGTCATTCGATTGCAGCAGTACATTCGTGCCCCGCGGGAGCAGGGCAAGCCAGGCGCGCAGATCGGCGATGTGCTCGCAGCTCGTATTGACTATCAGGTCGGACGGCCCGGCCGCATAGTCGAGTGCGTACATATCGGCTGTCAGCGCCCGGAACCGGTCGCCGGCTTCCCGGTTGAGGGTCTGGGCAACCGGCGCGACTTCGGGATCGATGTCGATGCTGTCAATCGTCGCGATGTCGAAGCGGGGGTCGTTGAAAAGCATCGCCGGCAAGATGCCGTACCATCCGCCCAGAACCCATATGCGCGCGAAGCGCCCGCCGCAGCTTTCGAACAGTCTGTCGAGCGCCCACATCTTGCAGGCCACCTGCTTGTGGTTGAAGGCGTTGGCGATGTCGGCCTGCGGATGTTTGGCGATGACGCGCGCCAGCCCTGCCACGAGAGGGTGGTTGACATAGGCGGCAATTCCCCGCGTGAGGTCCAAGGCCTGCTCGTGCCCGTCCATGCCGGCATTGCGCGGTTGCGTGACATCCATCATATTCGCCTTGTACGTTGGGATTTCGGGCGACACAACGCAATCTTGCCTCGCCAAGCCGCCTCGCAGGCTTCGAACGCGTCGCCGGCGATGATTGCCGATGCGCCGTCCACCAGCCGATGCTTTTACTTTGTTCTTTGAACTGAAGGTTCACAGTCGCATATGGAACCCAGCCTAGCTCGCTATATCTGGACGCACACCAAGAAGCAGCAGCTCTGGATATTGGTTATCGTCTTGCTTTCGATGATCCCGTATTTCATGTCCTTTGACCTGCCGAAGCTGATCGTCAACGGCCCGATCCAAGGCAAGGGGTTCGAGCAACCGGGCGCGACCCAGCCATTCATGAGGCTGCACTACAACCTGCCGTTCATCGGAGAGGTCCAGTTCTTTCCTGGCTTTCAGCTCGACCGCACGACGACGCTGTTTGCCCTCAGCCTCGTGTTCCTCCTGCTGGTCATCATCAACGGCCTGTTCAAATTCTACATCAACACCTACAAGGGCCGCCTCGGCGAACGCATGCTGCGCCGTATCCGCTTCGAATTGGTCGATCGTGTGCTGCGGTTTCCGCCGCGTTATTTCAAGCGCGTGAAATCCGCCGAGGTGGCAACCATGGTGAAGGACGAGGTGGAGCCGCTGGGCGGGTTCATCGGCGATGCTTTCCTGCAGCCGGTGCTGCTCGGCGGCCAGGCGGTGACGGCCATGCTGTTCATCGTGGTCCAGAACTTCTGGCTCGGAATGATCGCCGCCGTAATCGTTTTGATCCAGATCGTGCTCATCCCGCGAATGCGGCGGCGGCTGATCGTGCTCGGGCGTAAACGGCAGTTGACGGCGCGCGCGCTATCGGGCCGCGTCGGCGAAATCGTCGACGGCATCGGCGCGGTTCACGTCCATGATACATCAAACTACGAGCGCGCCGACATAGCTGCCCGGCTCGGGCTCATCTTCAAGATCCGCTTCGATCTTTACCAATGGAAATTCATGGTGAAGTTCCTCAACAATTTTCTCGCGCAGATCACGCCCTTTCTGTTCTACATGGTCGGCGGTTACCTGGTCATCCATGGCCGGCTGGACGTTGGCCAGCTCGTGGCCGTGATCGGCGCCTACAAGGACCTGCCCGGACCGATGAAGGAACTGATCGACTGGGATCAGGATCGGCAGGATGTCCAGGTCAAATACCAGCAGGTCGTCGAACAATTCACCGTCGAGGGTCTCATTGCGCCGCAAATCGGCGCACTGACGATCGATGATCCCGGTCCGATGACCAAACCTCTGTCGGCGATCGGTCTGTCCATGGCAGACGATGGCGGTGCAATGCTCCTCGACCGGGTCTCTCTGCAGGTGAACCCCGGTGAGACGGTGGCGCTGGTCAGCACCTCAACAGGTGGAGCGGAGGCGCTTGCAGAGGCCTTCGCGCGGCTGAGCTGGCCGGAAAGCGGAAAGGTCGCTTCGGGTGCCGACGACCTGCTTGAACTCCCTGAAGCAGTGACCGGCCGGCGCATGTCCTATGCCTCGTCCGATGTTTTCCTGTTCCAGGCAAGCCTCCGCGACAATCTGCTCTACGGATTGAAGCATGCGCCGCTGACATCGGTGACTTATGACGGTGCCGCGGCGGACCAGCACCGCTGGAACATTCACGAGGCGCGCCGGTCGGGCAACCCGGACCTTGATGTCCACAGCGACTGGATCGACTATGCTTCCGTCGGCGCTACCGGCCCGCACGACCTCTTTGAAGCCGTGCGCCAGGTGCTCGACGCAGTTCTTCTGTCGCGCGACATTCTGGATCTAGGCTTGCGTTCTTCGGCCGACCTCACGCGTCACACCAAGCTTGCCGGGCGGATCGTCGAACTGCGTGCGGCGCTGCGAACCCGGTTGGAAAATGAAGGATTGAACGAACTGGTGGTTCCTTTCGAGCCGGGCGCCTACAACAAGGAAGCAACGATCGGCCAGAACCTGCTCTTCGGCGCTGCCGCCGGCCCGGAGCTTGCCGACAAGGCTCTGGCGGCAAATTCCTATTTTGCTTCCGTGCTGAGGCAAGCCGGCCTCGATCGCACGCTCTACGAGATGGGCCTGAATATCGCCGAACAATCGATCGAGCTGTTTGCCGATCTGCCGCCCGATCACCAGTTCTTCCAGCAGCTCGCCTTCATGAGCGCCGAGGAGATACCCGCCTACGAAACCTTGCTGCAACGGCTCAAGAACCGTCCCTACGAGACGGTCTCGGAGAACGACCGCGCCATGATCGTCACCCTGAGCTTTGCTTATATCGAGCCCCGGCATCGCTTCGGCCTGCTGGGCGACGAACTGATGAACAAGATCGTTGCCGCACGCAATCGATTTTATGAAAACCTGCCGCCCGAGCTGCAAAATGCGGTCGAACGCTACGATCCCGCCAGATACATTGCCGCGGCTACGGTCATGGACAATGTCCTATTCGGGCGTCTGGGTAGCAATCATCCCGACGCGCCGGATCGCATACGCTCCATCGTCTATGACATTCTTGATGAATTGGGGCTTTATGCCGAACTGCTGGATGTCGGTTTGGACTTCAATGTCGGCGCCGGCGGCAGGCGGTTGACCGCTGGGCAGCGACAGAAGCTCGATGTTGCCCGAGCCCTGCTCAAGCGGCCCGATTTTCTCATTCTCAACCGGCCGCTGTCGGCGCTCGACCAGCGCGTACAGGACAAGGTGTCGCAAAACGTGCTCGAGGAAGCCAGGCGCGACGGCCGTTCTCCGGCAATTGTGTGCGTCGTGACGAATCCGGCAATGGCGATGATGTTCGATCGCGTTGTCGTCTTCGACTCGAGTCGTTTGGTGGAAGACGGAACACACGAGACGCTTTTGGCCGGGGGCGGTATTTTCAAGGAACTGCTCTCATAGAGCATTGGACATTCAGATGGAATCCTTCCGCCGGTGGGAAACTCGCTGCAAGGTCAAGGGATTGAGAGTTCCGGCTGATTGGGCTCGCTACCTCAAGCGGCTCGTATTGCCACCTGGAAACGGAATTGTTTTCATCTGGGCGTGGGTTGTTCTAGTCTGGCAGACGTGAATTTTGGGAGGTTTGCGACAATGCTGCTCAAGGATGAGGTTGGAATGCTGCAACGCGTTCCCTTGTTCTCCGGCATTGAGTCGGCAAAGCTCAAGCTGCTTGCGTTCACATCCGATCGCGTCAGCTACAGCGCCGGCC
>NZ_RZRY01001620.1:0-379 GCF_003998035.1 Mesorhizobium sp. M2A.F.Ca.ET.039.01.1.1
TCATGGATTTTGGCAACTGAAAAGGAGTGAGATGACGATGGATCATAAAAAGGCGGGCAAGTTCGCCCTGCAGTTTTTGGCCGCCGCGGCGATCGGCATGGCGCTGGCGCCGGCGAGCGCATACGCGCAGTCAGCTGCCCCGGTCGAGGGCGTGCTGGAATGGTTCGTCGGTGTGCTGCAAGGCAGCATTGCCCGATCTTTCGGGATCATAGCCGTTTGCTTTCTCGGCTTCCTCGCCATGACCGGGAGGCTGGTGTGGATGATGGCGCTTTCGATCATCATCGGCATCGCTCTGGTGTTTGGCGCCGCAGCTCTGGTCGATTCCATCCGGTCCACCGCTGGAGGCGCGTGAGCCGATGGAGGACGAAGAGGTCTATGT
>NZ_RZRY01001621.1:0-379 GCF_003998035.1 Mesorhizobium sp. M2A.F.Ca.ET.039.01.1.1
CCTCTATAGAATATCGCTTCCCGCCCCGGAGCCTTCGCATGTCCGCCTCCCTCATCGCCGCTTTGCGCGCCGCCCTGCCCTCCACCACCATCTGGGACGCCGCCGAGCTCGCCTCGCGCGATCCCGGCTTCGATGCCCGCAATTTCGGCGCTTCGGCGCTGGTGCGGCCGCGTGATGTCGAGGGCGTCGCGGCGCTGGTGCGGTTTTGCGCGGAGCGTGGCATCAGCCTTGTCGCCCAAGGCGGGCGCACGAGGCTGGCGGGCGGGGCAGCGACTTCCCAAGGGCAGATCATCTGCGATCTCGGCGGGCTTGCCCAAATCGAGGAGATCGATCCGTTCGCGCGGGTGGCGATCGTGCAGGCGGGGGTGACGCTGGGGGC
>NZ_RZRY01001622.1:0-379 GCF_003998035.1 Mesorhizobium sp. M2A.F.Ca.ET.039.01.1.1
TGACAGAAGAAGCCGAAAACAATACTGACGCCCTCATCGAGCTTATCGCCGAAGTCGTGTCGGCCTATGTGTCGAACAATCCGCTCCCCGTGGGCGAGCTTCCGGCTCTAATCGGCCAGGTGCATACGGCGTTGAAGGGCACGATGGGCGGCCCGGTCGCGAAGCCTGAGGACCTCAAGCCTGCCGTTCCCATCAGGAAGTCGGTCACGCCCGACTACATCATCAGCCTGGAGGATGGAAAGAAGTTCAAGTCGCTGAAGCGGCATCTGGCGACCCACTATGGTCTGACGCCCGAAGAATACCGGGCGAAATGGGGACTATCGGCAGACTATCCGATGGTTGCCCCGAACTATGCCGCCGCGCGCTCAGCTTTGGCGAA
>NZ_RZRY01001623.1:0-379 GCF_003998035.1 Mesorhizobium sp. M2A.F.Ca.ET.039.01.1.1
GGCACCGCGTATCCAGGGCAGGACGACGGCTTCGCCCGTGTCGGGGTCGTAGACCAGCATGTGCGTCTTGTCCTGCACCTCCGGAGCATCGGCCGGGGCGCGGGGCCCGTCGGAAGGCGGCACATAAACCTGTTCCGGGCTCCTCGGCTCCGTGCCCAGCATTGCCGCGACGATCACCTCGCCATTCCTGTCCTGGAGATGGATGGTGCGGCCCGCGGCGACCTGGCTCGACGCCGGTTGAGATTGCGGAGTTGCCGTAGCGGGCTTGCTGTGTCCGAAGATGTTGCCGACAATTCCCGCATCGTCGAGCGCCCGCTGCAATTCCGCGGAAGGCGGCGCATCGAGGAAAACCCAGCGCGGCTGATAGGCGGGGTTCTCG
>NZ_RZRY01001624.1:0-379 GCF_003998035.1 Mesorhizobium sp. M2A.F.Ca.ET.039.01.1.1
ATCATGCAGCGGCTCGACCTGTTGCCGGCGGAAGAGCGCGGCGAGGGCGGCGCGGTGCTGGACACCAGGGTGCTGCGCCATGACGAAAGCTTCGGCATGACGGTGCTCGGTTCGCCGGCCGGCGAAATCCGCGTGCCGCGCCTGGCACGGCCGGCCGGGACGCCAGTGCGGCTGCGCATCCGCGCCCGCGACGTCATGATCGCGACCGAAGAGCCGGTGGGCCTCAGCGCGCTCAATATATTGGCGGGAACGATCACCGCGGTCAGGCCGGGCGTCGGCCCGACGGTGGAGATCGCCATCGACTGCAATGGCGCCATCGTGCTGGCGCGCATTACCGAACAGTCGAAGCACACGCTGCGCCTTGCGCTCGGCCGCAGGG
>NZ_RZRY01001625.1:0-378 GCF_003998035.1 Mesorhizobium sp. M2A.F.Ca.ET.039.01.1.1
CTGGTGGCCGAGCCCGGACGCGTGATCGTGGCGCGCTGCCTGTCCCTGATCGTGCGGGTGCTGCTGCGCAAGGGCAAGCGGCTCTACATCAATGACGGCATCTGGGCGTCGCTGTCGGATTCATGGACCGGCAAGATCACCCTGCCGGCCCGCTTCATCCCCGATCCGGCGATCCGCACGCGTAATGGCGACGAGAAAAACATCGTGCCGTTCAAGGTCTGCGGCGCGACCTGCGATTCCGTCGACATCCTGTCCAGGCCGTTCTGGCTGCCGGAAACGGTCGACACCGGCGACTGGATCGAGATCGGCCATATCGGCGCCTACTCGCTGTCGCTGAGGACCCGCTTCAACGGCTTTTACCCCGACACATTCGTGGAG
>NZ_RZRY01001626.1:0-378 GCF_003998035.1 Mesorhizobium sp. M2A.F.Ca.ET.039.01.1.1
GTCCATGAACGAATTCATCATCGTGCCCGGCATCGGCGGATCGGGCGAAGCACACTGGCAGACGCGCTGGCAGCGGGCGAACCCGGCCATGCGCCGCTTCAGCCCGGCAAGTTGGGAGCAGCCGGATCTCGACGACTGGATCGGCGCCCTCGACGCTGCGGTGGCGGCGGCGAATGCCCCGCCTGTGCTGATTTCCCACAGCCTCGGCTGCCTGCTGGTCGCGCATTGGCAGCTTGTCTCGAAGGATGCCTGCGCCGGCGCCTTCCTGGTCGCGGTTCCCGATCCGGCGAGCCAGGCCTTTCCGGCCTCGGTGCGCGGTTTTGCCGGCGCGCCGGCGGGACGGCTCCGCTTTCCCTCGCTCATCGTCGCCAGCAGCGA
>NZ_RZRY01001627.1:0-378 GCF_003998035.1 Mesorhizobium sp. M2A.F.Ca.ET.039.01.1.1
TGCCGGAACTGTTCACGCTGCGGCAGCTCCAGGATGTGCACGAGGCGATTCTCGGCACATCGCTCAACAAGCCGGCCTTTCGCCGGCGGCTGCTCGACAAGGGCTGGTTGGCGGCGACCGGCGCCTATGAGGCGGGCACCGCCTACCGACCGGCAGACCTTTACCGTTTCCAGCGTCCGTAACCGATTGAGGGAGAGACTATCATGGCCACCATCCGCAACTTCGGCTTCATCGCCCAGCTCCGCAGCGAGGCGAGCAGCCACGTCATCCGCTATCGCGATGGTCGCGTGAAGCAGAGCGGCCGCGGCCTGGTGTTCTGGTTCGCGCCGGAAACCGCCAGCATTGCCGAAGTGCCGATGGACGACCGGGAGATGACGC
>NZ_RZRY01000162.1:0-10775 GCF_003998035.1 Mesorhizobium sp. M2A.F.Ca.ET.039.01.1.1
GTCTCGGATTGCGCGAAGATCCTCCTTGCCTCGTCGGCGCTATGTTCGAGGATGAGCTCGGCGACCTCGGCGATCGGCTGCATGTTCTGCGGCGCTGGCGAGAACGTCCATGCCGGCCGCACCAGGATGAGGCCAGCGACGCGCTCCGGATGACGGCAGGCGAGACGAAGCGCAATTCCTGCGCCCATCGAGATGCCGCCGGCAACGAAGCGGTCGAGGCCGGCCCGGTCGGCCGCGGCAAGCACATCGTCGGCGAACATTTCGAACGAGAACGGTCGCCGTTCACCGAAGCCTGAGCCGCCATGGCCGCGGCATTCCAGCGTGAGGCGGCGGAAGCCGGTGGGGCAAGTCTGGGCGACCTGCGCCTCACCGCCGCCGAGCCCGTGCTGGAACACCACCGCCGGGCCTTCGCCCCTGTCGGTGCGGAGCAGCGTCGCGCCGTCGCGAAGAAGCGCAATCTGGCCCGCCATCACACCAGCTCCTTGAGAAAACGCGCGACGCCCGGCGCCTCCCTGGCCGAGAGCCCATGCGTCACCAGCGGCCCGTCGAAGCCTGTGGCTTTCAGCCGGGCGATGAAGTCGGCGAAGTCGACGACGCCCTGTCCGGCCGTGGCAAAGCGGCCGTCGGCGAAGCGGTCCTTGGCATGCGCCAAAGAGACATGGCCAGCCACGCACTCGACCGCTTCGGCAACGATGGAGCGTGCCTGTTCGGCATTCGCCCGCTCGAACAGATTGGCTGGATCGAGCACGATGCGCAGCCGCTTCGAGCCCATCTCGCCGATCAGTCGTATCGCGTCTTCAGCCGATGTGACGATGTTGGCTTGTTCCGGCTCGATGCCGAGATCGATGCCGTGGCGCTCGGCAAGCCGAAGCGCCTTTTCCATCTCGCGCGCCATGTCGGCCCAGGCCGTGGGATCGGAATTGTCGGGATGGTACGCCCACTGATCCTCGGCGTTGCGCGTCCCGGTGCAGAGCGTGACGAGCGGGATCGAAAGCCTGGCCGCGGTTTCGATGACAACCGCCAGCCGTCGCAGTCCGTCCTGGCGCATCCGGCTGTCCGGATGCGCCATGTTGTATGTGCCGGAGAGAGCGACGAGACTGATTCCGGTCGCCTTGGCAGCGGCACCGACAGTGTCGATCGCCGCGTCCGGAACCGCGTCCGGCATCGACGGCAGGCCGGCGCAGGCGAGGTTGAACTGCGTGGCCGCGAAGCCCGCATCACGGACAGCGGCAAGCACGCCGGTCGGCTCGCTGCCCGGGAAAGTCTTGGCGAACACGCCGACCTGCATCAGACCGCTCCCGTCACGCTGGCGAGCGCGACGCGCTCGCCGCTCTCAACCGAGCGGGCGATCGCTACCATGGCGCGTATCGAGGCGAGCCCATCCTCGACCGTGGCGCCGCGCTGCGGCGCGCCGTTGAGCACCGTGTCGGCGAGGCCTTCCAACTGGCGACGGAAGAAATGGCCGTCGGCGCCGAGCGGCTTGCGCGAGGTCGCGTCCTTCTCGTGGAAGATGTCGACCTCGCTGGCGCGGAAATACCAGGGATTGAAAGTCTTCGCGATCACCGAGCCGTTCTGGCCATAGAGCTGGAAGCCTTCGTGCCAGTCCATGCGCACGGCGACGGTGAGGTCGAGATGGCCGAGCGCGCCATTGGCGAATTCGGTCTCGACGAACCAGCAATAGGCGCCGAAGCGCTCGTTGAGGCGGGCACGAACGGCGGTGATCTCGCCGCACAGGAAGCGGGCCGTGTCGACGAGATGCGAGCCATGCGCCAGCATGAAGTACTGCCGCAGGTCCGCCTTCGGATTGCCGCCCGGCTTCTTCGCCAGCTTGCTTGTGATAGGCAGCGGCTGCACCGCGTCGGTGTTGGTATAGCGATGGGTGGAATCGCAATACCAAGCCTTGAGCGCCAGGATCTCGCCCATCTCGTCGCGCACGAAATCGCGCGCCGCTTCCAGCGCCGGGTCGAAGCGCTTCATGTGCCCGACCTGCAGCACCTTGCCCGAGCGTTTGACCGCTTCGGAAAGCTTTTCGCCTTCCTCGACCGAGACGCCGATCGGCTTTTCGCACAGCACATGCTTGCCCGCTTCCAGCGCCTTGATCGACATCGGCACGTGATAGGCGTCCGATGTGGCGACAATCACCGCCTCGAGCTCCGGATCGGCGAGCATCTCGTCATAGTCGCCATACATCTTGCGCGGCTCGTAGGTGGCGCCCATCCGCGCCAGCAGATCGGGCGCCGCATCGCAGATCGCGTAGAGATCGGCGTTGCTTGCCTTCACGCAGGATTCCAGATGCGCGAATTGCGCGATCGGCCCGCAGCCGAGCACACCGACACGAAGGCGACGGTCTTGCTTGTGGATCATCGTCTCACGCCCCGTAGCCGCGCATGGTCTGGCGGTTGGTCTTGACCGCGCCGGCCGGATCGGCGGCGGCAGTCTCGGATTCCTCCTCAAGCACCAGCCAGCCGTTGAAGTTGGGGGCAGCACTTGCGATCTCGATCACCTTTGCCGTGTCGCAGACGCCCTTGCCAAGCATAGCCCAGGTGCCGTTCGCATCGACGTCCTTCAGATGCACGTAGCGGATGCGGTCGCGATAGGTCGTGAGCGTGTCGGCCATGTCCTTGTGGCCGCGCAATATGTGCCCCGTGTCCGGCACCCAGCCGACCAGCGAAGCGTCGATCAACCCAAAGATGCTGTCATAGTCGGCGCGGTCGAACAGCAGCGTGTTGTGGTGCGAGCTCGGATGCACCGCGACCTGGACGCCGGCCTTGCGGCCGAGCTCGCCGGCACGGTTGTAGACTTCCGCCGCGATGGCAAACTTGTCCTCGCGCGGACCGTCCGACATGACCGTCGCCGAGCCCATCGACACCAGCGTGCCCGGAAAGGCGGCGGCGAAGTCGATCCAGCGCTTGGCTGTGTCGAGGTCCTCGCCGATTTTCTCTTTGAGCGTAAAGCCGCTTTTCGAACCGAAGGCGAAGGAGACGAGCGTGAGGCCGGACGCCTTCAGCGCGGCGGCGAATTCGGCCGGCTTGCCGGCATAGCGGCCGATCATCGTGTCGGTGATCTCGATGCCAGCATAGCCGCCGTCGGCGATCGCCTTGATGAGATCATCGGGGCCGCCGGTGAACCGGTCTCCCAGCATTTCCCAGGTGAAGGTCTGGCAACCGACTTTGAGGTCTCTCACGTTCATCCTTTCATTCCTTGGTTCTCTGCGGGACGTGCCTATTTGACCGAGCCCGCGGTCATGCCGGCGAGGAAGAACCTCTGGGCAATGAGGTAGATCAACAAGAGCGGCAACGAGCCGAGCACGCTCATCGCCATCATCTGGTTCCATTCGAAAGCGTGCTGCCCCATCAAAAGCTGGATGCCGATGGGGACGGTGCGCATGGAGGTCGACTTCGTCAGGGTCAGCGCGAAGAGGAATTCGTTCCAGCACAACAGGAAAGTATAGACAGAGGTCGCCACGATGCCAGGCAACGAGATCGGCACGATCACCCGCCAGAGCGCTGTCCAACTGGTGCCGCCGTCGACGGCGACAGCTTCGTCGAGATCGCGGGGCAAGGTGTTCAGATAGCCCGTCATCAAAAGGATCGCGTAGGGCAGGGTGAAGACCAGATAGGTCAGGATCAGCGCGATATAGGTGTCGAAGATGCGATACGAGACGACGAGCCCGAAGAAGGGGATCAGAAGCGTGATCGGCGGGATGGTCTGCGTGCTGATGATGAGGGTGTTCAGGCTGCCCTTGCCACGGAAATTGAAGCGGCTGAACCCGTAGGCCGCCAGCAAGGCGATCAGCACCGTCAGCACAGTCACCACGAAGGCCACGAAGTAGCTGTTGAAGAAGAAGCGCAGCTTGACCGGGTCGCCAAGGATCTCTGCATAGGCTTCCAGCGTGAAGGCCTTCGGCAGGATGGTCGGCGGCAGGGCGAAGATCTCGGTGTTCGATTTGAACGAGCTGCTCAGCATCCAGTAGATCGGGAAGGCCGCGAAAAACAGCCCCGCGACAAGTGCGATATGCAGCGCGACGGTGATCAGCCTGTCCTTCGTCGTGTGCCTTTTCCTCATGGTGATTACCGGGCCTTCTGATAACGGATGTAGAACAGCGTCAGGCCAAGCGAGATCAGCAGGATGACCACGGCGCTCGCCGACGCCTGGGACAGGTTGTAGCTCGAGAACGCCAGCTTGTAGGTGTAGGTGCTGAGCACCTCGGTCGAGTAGATCGGACCGCCGCCCGTCGTGATCCAGATCAACGGGAAGACCTGCATCGTCCAGATGAAATCGAGCAGCGAGATGCTGATGATGATCGGCATCAGCTGGGGAATGGTGATGAAGATCAGCTTCTGGTAGGCCTTCGCCCCGTCGATATCGGCGGCCTCGTAGAAATCCTTGGGAATGCCCTGCAGGCCCGCGAGCAGGCTGACCATGAATAGCGGGTAGCCCGCCCAGATATTGGCGAAGGTGACGGCATGCAGCGCCGTCTTGGGCGAGGAAAACCACTCGATCTTGGAGCCGATGAGACCCAGCTGCATGAGAATGCTGTTGACGACACCGTTGGGCTCGAGCAGCAGGCGCCAGATCACCGCTATGATCACCGCGGTGAAGAGCCAGGGCAGTATGTAGAGCACGCGCAGGATATTGCGCAGCGTCGGGTTGATGCGGTCGCTGTTCAGCATGAGCGCGAAGATCATGCCGATGGTCATGTGGAAAACGACGCTCATGCACGTGAAGTAGAGCGTGTGCCATAGCGAGGCCCAGAACACGGGATCGGCAAAGATCGCCTGGTAGTGTTTCAGCCCGGCAAAGGATGAGTCGCGACGCAGCACCGCGCTGTTCTGGAACGAATAGGAAATCACCGTCACCATCGGCAGCAGCATCAGCAGGCCGATGATCACCAGCGAGGGCGACAGATAGAGATAGGGTGCGACCGTTCGTTTCAGTCTGTGACGGGAGCGCTTCTGCCGGGTCATGTGCCAACCTTGGGATACGCCTTCGAGAGAAGGCGAGCTTCGCGAACACTCGCGTCGCCGGTACGTTGTTGCCGGGAGGCCTGCCCGAAGTCAGGCCTCCCGGTCGAAGATCGTGAAACAGGCCGATCAGAATTTAGCCGTCCATCCTTTCTGAGCGTTGGCCGCGGCTTGTTCCGGAGACTGCTCGCCGGCCAGCATCTTCTGGGCTTCGACGTCGAACTGGGTCATCAGGTCTTCCGCCACCGGCAGACCCGTGAACTCATTGGCGAGGTAACCGGTCTTGAAGATTTCGAAAGCCTTGCCGAAAGCCTTGTCCGAGGTCACGAAGTCCGGCTTGGCGTTGACATTGCCCGGGAAGGCGTTGGCCAGCGACACCAGATTGGCGTTGACCTTCTCGCTCATCAGATATTGGACGAGTTTCCAGGCCTCCTCCTGATGCTTCGAGCCGGCGGAGATGCCGATGCCCCATGAGGCGTAAGGAAGGCCGCGCTTGCCGTTGTAGTTCTCCACGACCGGGACCGGAATGAGGTCGAAGTTCAGCTTCGGATTGCGCTTGCGGATGAGGTTCACATGCGCGAGCGAGTCGATCATCATCCCGACGCGGTCGTTGACGAATTCCTCGACCTTTTCCTGTTCGGTCTTGGTGGCGATGCCGGGCGAGATGGTGCCCGCGTCATTGAGCGATTTGACGAAGGTGAGCATGTCCACCACCGGCTTGCCCTCGAGGGCGGGCTTGCCGTCGGCCATCATCGATTGGCCCGATGCCCAGACCCACGACATCATGTCGTTCTGGACGCCGGACGGCGACTGCAGCGACAGCGGCAGCACCCAACCATACTGGTTCTTGTCGGCATGGGTCATCTTCTTGGCGGCTTCGAGGAACTCGGCGCGGGTCGATGGCAGCTTGGTGACGCCCGCCTGGGCGGCGAGGTCAAGATTGACGAATACCGGATAGACGAAGGAAGCGACCGGGAACATCACGGCCTTGCCGTCCACCTTGATGATGTCCGCGACTTGCGTCTTGTCGAACTTGCTCGCATCCATCATCGGGTTCATGTCGGCGAGCGCGTTCTGCGCGTTAAGATTGTTCACCCAGGCGCCATCGAGGCCGACGACATCGCTCAGCGTTCCGGTCGCCGCGCCGACCGAGATCTGATCCCGCGTGGCGGCATAGGGGCCACTGACCAGCGTCACCTTGATGCCGGGATTCGCGGCCTCGAATTCGTCCATGATCTTCCGCAGCGAGCCTGCGGGCAATTCGGGCTCCCACCATTGGGCGAATTCCAGGGTCGTGTCCGCCATGGCGCTGGTTGCGCCAAGCAGCCATGCGGCCGCGGCCATCTTCAGCATGGCGGGCTTTATCCGAAATGTCATTTTCTCCTCCTTCTTTGAGATCGGCCGCACAATGCGGGCGATCGTCTGGTTTATTCAGCAGTCTTCATTCGCAGGCGCCTCGCTCCCGCCTGCTGGCCTTGCCGCAAATCTTCAGATCGCCAGATGCGTTTCGGGATCGAAGAAATGGAGCTTGGTATCATCCAGGGCCAACCGGATTTCCGAGCCGGAGCGGACTGCGCTTTCCGGTTCGAATTTCGCCACCGCATTCGACGCCAGGCCGAAATCCCTCACCGCGTCCGGGTCGCCTGAATCCACCCGGACCGCGTCGATGTTGAGATGGACGATGTGTTCGGACCCGAGCTCTTCGATCGAGGTCACCTTTGCAGGGATCGTCTGGTATTTGCGGCCGGATTCGAGGCTGCTGTCATAGAGATGCTCGGGCCGGATCCCGAACACGATCTTGCGCCCCGCATACGACCTCAAGCCCGGTCTTCGCTCGAAGGCTGCATCCCGCAGCTGGATGGCGAAGGTGCCGGCCGTCAGTTCGTCGCCCGTCAGCGTCCCTTCGAAAAGGTTCATCGAAGGCGAGCCGATGAAACCGGCGACGAAGGCGTTCACCGGCGATTCATAGAGCCGCTTCGGTGTGTCGACCTGCTGCAGCACGCCGCCTTTCAGCACCGCGACCCTGTCCCCCATCGTCATCGCTTCGGTTTGGTCGTGGGTGACGTAAATAGTCGTCACGCCGAGCTGCTTCTGCAGGCTGGTGATCTCGGCGCGCATTTGCACGCGCAGTTTTGCGTCCAGATTGGAGAGCGGCTCGTCCATGAGAAAAGCAGCCGGCTCGCGCACCATGGCGCGGCCCATGGCGACCCGCTGACGCTGCCCGCCGGAAAGGTTGGCGGGCTTGCTGTCCAGCAGCGACGTCAGCTGAAGGGTCTTGGCGATCTCGTCCACGCGCTTCTTGCGCTCGGCCTTCGGCTTGCCCGCCAGCCGCATCGAGAAGGCGATGTTTTCGAACACCGTCATATGCGGGTAGAGCGCATAGCTCTGGAAGACCATCGCGATGTCACGGTCCTTGGGCGGCATGTCGACGACGTCTATGCCGCCGATGCGAAGGCTGCCGCTGGTGATGTCCTCCAATCCCGCGATCATCCGCAAGGCGGTGGATTTCCCGCAGCCGGACGGCCCAACCAGGATCAGGAACTCGCCATCCTCGATCGACAGGTTCAATCGGTCGATCGCACGAAAACTGTTCCCGTAGGTTTTGCAGATATTCTCAAGAATGACTTCCGCCATATTCCTCCCTCCACAAGTCAAAGCTGATGATTTTTTTTTCACCTTGGCTTTTTGCTTGTGAAAATCTCTCGGGTGGTTTTCAGCTTATGTTCCGGTATCGAGTTGCGCATATTTCAGTTCGACCGCCGATGGCGCGCTCGCCGATGCCAGCAATTGCGTGACTTGGCTGTCGGTCGGAAGCGCCTCGCGTCCGCCGCGCCCGGTTATTGAAAGGGCGGCCGCCGCGGCCGCGAATGCCACCCGGCCCGCGGTGTCGGCTCCGCGCGTCAATGCATGGGCATAGGCGCCATGAAAGCAGTCGCCGGCACCGGTCGAGTCGACGATCGCAACCCGATGCGGAGGCAGGTGCCAGAGCGTTGTCTCCCCGCGCCCGCGATAATAGACGCCCCGGCCGCCGTCGGTCAGGACGACGGCGGAGCGCGACGGCGACCACAATGCATCAAGCATCTCGGCGGGCGAGCGGCGGCCTGTGGCGGTCTGTGCAAAGGCGAGCGGAAGAATGAGATGGTCGCAGAGCTCGATCAGCCTATCGGTGGCTGGCCCGGCGCTCCATTCGATGTCGCCGAGGATCGCGAGGCCGAGATCGCGAGCCCGGGCCACGGCATCCAGCGAGCGGATCGCGTAGCTGTCGACGATCAGGACGCTCGCGCGGCTGAGGATATCTTCCGGAAAGTCCGGTGCGGTGCCCAGCATCGCGTCGTCGTCATAGGCGATGAACCGGTCCCCGTCCGAGCCGACGGTGATGCGCGAGCGTACCGGGCGCGCGTCGGGATGGCGTGGCGCGAACGCGGTTTCGACGCCGCTGGCGACGAGGTCGCACAAGGCGGCATCGTCATCGGCGCTGCCCAGCCATCCGATGAACCCGGCGCTCCCGCCAAGCCGCGCGACGGCGGCAAGGGCCGTCGCGACATTTCCGCCGAAAGCGCGCGTGCTTTGCAGAACCTTCCCCTTGCCCGCCGACAACGGCTGATCGACATAGACGATGTCGTCGATCGCAATGGCGCCGAAGCCGAGGATCGAGGGGACGGCGCGCATCGTTCAGGCGTCCGCCTTCGCAAGCGCTTCTTGCGCCGAAAGCCCGTCATGGATGACGCCCCGAAAGGCAAGCGCTGCCTTCTGAGGATCGCCGTGCCCCCAGAGATTGCGGCCCACCACGGCGCCGCGCGCGCCGGCGCGGATGGCGTCCGCCGTCTGCTGAAGCGCGCCGAGCAGCGTGTCGGTCTTCGGGCCACCGGCGATCACGACCGGCACCGGGCAGGTCCGGACGGTCTCCCGGAACGACTCGAAATCGCCCGTGTAGCCGATCTTGATGACGTCGACGCCGGACTCGTAGCCGATGCGCGCCGCATAGGCGATCTCGTCGGGGGTGAAGATGATCTTTGCCCCGTCGGTGAAATCGCGCGGATAGATATGCGCCACCACCGGCATGCCGTAGCGGGCCGCCGCGTTCACCGAATCGGTCAGCCAGCGTATGTATTTGCCTTCAGTCGCGCCTCGCACCGGAATGGCCACGGCCAACGCATCGGCTCCAGCGCGCACCGCATCCTCGGGCGTTGCAATCAACTCGCTGATGCGGTCGTCCGGGGTAAAGCAGCCGGCCTGGATCACCAGGGCAGCCTTGCCCGCATATTGCGGCCACAGATGGCGCGCGGTGCCGGGCTGGATACTGACGTAATCGGGCTTGCCCGCCATGACGCGGGCCAGCGCGCCGGGCAGATCGGCAAGGCCGCCTTTGCGCACGTCGCCATAGCCGACGAAGTGGTCGACCGCGCCGCCAAATAGATTCCCCGATGGATGCGAAAAGAGGCGCGCGAGGCGCACTTTGGTCCCTAGGCTCATAATTCCCTAATCTCTTGATTTGCAAGGCCGGCGGCCTGTGATACTGGCCATCGTTTTCACATGCTGTATAAAAATTTTACGCGCGTCAAGATTTAAAATGCGCTATAGCGAGTCACGAAAATTGTCCGTCGCCGTCGCGATGGCTTGTCTCGGGCGTCGCCGATTGGGAGGTCGAAAGGGAAATGCAAGCAAATTCAGGAGCGAAGCTCGGTATCGGCATCATCGGATGCGGTAACATCTCGATGACCTATCTGCGCAACGCGGCACTTTTCGCCGGCGTGGAACTGCGCGCTTGCGCCGATATCTCCGCCGAGATGGCTGTCTTGCGCGGGAAGGAATATGGCATTCGCGCGCTCGGCGTCGATGCGTTGCTCGCCGACCCGGAGGTCGATCTCATCCTCAACCTCACCATTCCCGCGGCGCATTTCGACATCTCGTTTTCGGCGCTCTCGGCGGGAAAGCATGTCTTCACCGAAAAGCCGCTCGCCACCTCGGCCAGCGACGGCCGCAAGCTGGTGGGGGAGGCGGCGAAACGGGGATTGCTGCTGGGCTCGGCTCCCGACACTTTCCTCGGCGCCGCCGGACGTCGCGCCCGCCGGCTGATGGACGAGGGCGCGATCGGCCGCGCCGTCACCGGCACCGCCTTCATGATGGGGCGCGGCATGGAGCACTGGCATCCCAACCCGCAATTCTACTACCAGCCAGGCGGCGGCCCGGTCTTCGACATGGGGCCGTACTATCTGACGATGCTCGTCAACCTGCTCGGCCCCGTGACCCGTGTCATGGCGATGGCCACGCGCGGCCAGGAGGAGCGGCTGATCACCGCCGACGGCCCTTACAAGAACACCAGCTTCAGGGTCGGCACGCCGACCAACATCCTGTCGCTGCTCGAGTTCCGCTCCGGCGCCACCGTCACTTTCGGTGCTTCCTGGGATGTCTTCAAGCACTCCAACCACCCCATCGAGCTGCACGGCACCGAAGGGTCGCTCAGGCTGCCCGACCCCGACACTTTCGGCGGCACGGTCTCGCTTTCCGCGCGCGGTGCCGAGTGGACGGATTTCGCCAGCGAAAGCGAGCTCTATGGCGCGCGCAACTGGCCTTATGCGGCGCCGGATCGCGCCAATTACCGCATGCTCGGTGTCGCCGACCTGGCGCGTTCGTTGTCGCAGAAGAGAAAGCCGCGCGCGTCCGGCGAACTGGCGCTGCATGTGCTGGAGATCATGGAGGCCATCCTCGCCTCGGGCGAGAGCCGCAACTCGGTCGCCATCGCCGGCACTGTCGACCAGCCGCCGCTGCTGGGCGAGGACGAGGCGGCGAGCCTGCTGGCCTAAGGCGCTC
>NZ_RZRY01000163.1:0-10722 GCF_003998035.1 Mesorhizobium sp. M2A.F.Ca.ET.039.01.1.1
ATTCCAGGAAAAGTGTGTAACGGCTTTCCGTCCGGAATTGCGTCTCACAAAGTACGCCGAAGGCGGCAACCGGCCTGCTACCCTAACCCAGCCTTTTACTTGACGATGACGATGCTGGTGTTGGCGGGGCCGAAGGCCTCGACGAGCTGATAGAAGTCGGCTGCCGCGTCGGGATGCAGCCGCACGCAACCATGCGAAGCGGGACGGCCGAGACGGCTAATGGCGTAGGTGGCGTGGACGGCGTAGCCGCCGCTGAAGAACACCGAATGCGGCATCGGCGCGTTGTCGTATTTCTTCGAGTACCACATCTCATGCATGCGCGTCGGCTTGAACGAACCGGTCGGCGTGATGTGCCCCCTCGCGCCGGTCGAGACCTTCCAGGTGTAGGTCGGGCGACCGTCGACGGTGACTTCCATGATCTGCTGCGACAGCGAGACCTTGGCGACGATCTGGTTGGCGTGAGCGGCATTGCCGGCGCCGAAGAGCAGCGCGGCACCGGTGAGCGCGGCGGCGGCGACATGGATGAGCTTGGCGGAAATGGCGGTATGCATGACGGATCCCTCTGTTTTTTGCCGTTGTGTCCGGCTTCAATTTCGATGGGCTCTTATCGTGCTCGTCCGTTTCCGAGCTATTTCGCTTGATGCTCGTTTCTGTTTCGAATTCGTTTCCATAAGTTAACAAGAAGCTCCGGCCAGCCATTACATCGCACCTCTTCCGGGGCGCGGCAGGTCGGCGCTACACAATGAGCTTAGTCCCGGAAACGAAAGTTCATTTCATTTCCAATATTAAACACTTACGCCCGGCTCGAAACCAAACTGCAACAAAGTGCAGCCACGGCGGCATGATCTGGATACAGGCCGGCGGCAGATTTGACGCAACGGGAACAGACAACTGCAAACGAAAATGGGCAGGAAATCGAAACTCCGCTCCTGGCTTCTCAGGATCAGCGTCGCGGCAATCGCGCTCGGCGGCGCAGGCTCTGTGGCCGGCAGCCCGGTGACGGCGCTGGCGGCGATGACGTCCGGCGAGGTTTCGACACTGCACATGGCTCTGTTCATCGCCACGGTCTGGATTGTCTCCAGCCTGCGCGTCCACCGGCTGAAGGCCCTCTGGCGGGTCGGCCTCCGGCTGCTGAGGACGCGCGGCCCCTCCGGCTACTTGCTGCCGAGAGGACCGAAGGCCCGCGCCGCAGCGGGGGGCTCCGTCAGCGGCGCGGGCGCTTCGGGAGTTTCCTGAAGCACCGACGACATCGAGATTGAGGATAGGGACATGAAGACGAAATTTGCCGCCTCCGTGCTTTCCGCGCTGCTTTACGCGCAGGGCCTGCTCGGCTTTGCCGCGCTGGCGACGGTGCTGCTCAAGGAGCGCGCCCACGCCGAGACAACCGCCGGCGCCGACATTTTATCCGGCCCCTCGATCATTGTGGTGCGCTGAGCGCCAGGCGCCGGACCCAAGATGACCACCGCTTTGGGGAATCCGATGCTTGATAGACTCGTCGACCCGAATTCACTCGTTGCGCGAGGCTGGTGGATCGAAACGATAGCCGGCGCCGCGGATGGTGATGATGGTCTCGGTGTCGAGCTTTCGGCGCAGCCGCACGATGCGCGAATCGATCGAACGGTCGAAAGCGTCAGCATTCTCGGCCGGGGCCGCGGCAATGATGTCGTCGCGGGTCAGCACCTTGCGCGGGCTCGCCAGGAACAGCTTCAGCAACGCCACCTGCCCCGGGGAAAGCTGATCCTCCGCACCCGAGCGATGCATGACCATGGCCGATCGCAGGTCGACAGTGGCGTTCTCCAGCACGATCAGCTCCCCGGCGGCCCTGCCGCGTCTCATCAGCAGGCCGCCGATGCGCGCGGCAAGCTCGCGCACGTTGAGCGGGCTTTCGACCACATCGGCGGCGCCGAGCTCGAGCGCCAGCACCTTGTCGACAAGGTCGCGCGGCCGGCAGATCAGGATGAAATCGGGGCCGCCCTCGCCACCCGCGCCCTGGCTGCTGTAGCGCTTGAGCAGTTCGCGGCTCTCGGCCTGGGTGACCTCGTCGCCGACCACCACGACATCGATACCGCCGGCCGAAAGCAGCGTCTCCGCCTCCCAGGGCTGGCGCGCCTGGCGCACGTCGTGCCCACGCCGCTCGAGATGGTCGGCGAGATCGCCCGCCACCACCTCGGCGACGGACACAAGCGCAATGACGGATCGTGCGGCCATTTTCTCCCCCCCGCCACAGACAACTCGAGATGAGTGCTGGACATCATGTTTATACCCAATCTACTTTCCGCTGAAAGCGGGAGCGAGCGCGTCGTGAAGGCACGCATCATCGTCGTCGAGGACGAACCGGATCTGAGGGAGGCCGTGGCTGAGTATCTCGGCGCCAGCGGCTATGACGTCGTGACGGCCGAGAATGCCGTGGCGGCGCGCGCGCTGTTCGAAACGCAGCCCTTTCACCTTGCCATCCTCGACATCGCCATGCCCGGTGAGGACGGGCTGTCGCTCGGCCGCTGGCTGCGCTCGAAGACGCCGATCGGCATCATCTATGCCACCGCAGCCGGCACCGCGCTCGACCGCATCGTCGGGCTGGAGCTCGGCGCCGACGATTACATCGTCAAGCCGTACGAATTGCGCGAGGTGCTGGCGCGGGTGCGCAGCGTTTTGCGCCGCGTGCCGCAGCCGGCCGAGCCGCAAGCCGCAAAGGCCGAGACCGGCAATCGGCGTTTCATGAATTTCGGCGGCTTTCAGGCCGATTTCGACGGTCGCCTGGTCACCGCCGCCAATGGCGCGGTGATCGAGATGGCCAAGAGCGAATTCGACGTGCTCGAGGTTTTCCTCACCCGCGCCAACCGCCTCCTGACGCGCGCGGCGATTTCGGAAGCCATCGGCTTCGTCGAGGACCCGGAATCGTCACGCGCGGTCGACATCCGCATCATGCGGCTGCGAAAGAAGATCGAGGCCGACCCAGCCAATCCGAAATTCCTGCGCACGGTGCGCGGCGAAGGCTATATCTTCTCGCTGCCGAATGGCGACGCCAACTAAAGCAATTCCAGGAAAAGTGTGAGTGGTAGGCTCGGCGGTTTCGCCGTAGCCTTCCGTCCGGAATTGCGTCAAAACAAAGCGATAGAGCGGTTCGCCGTTTCCGCGGGAACGAAGGGTGCTCTGAACGACCGACGTCCGGGCCTGGAATTTACCATGACTGCCGATGCAGCACGCACCGATACGCATGCCTCGCGCCCGGGCGGCGCAGCGATGGCGGCCGTGCATGTCGTGCGCCGCCTGCGCGAGGCGGGCGACTGGCAGCGCGAGATGGACGGCATACTGGAGACGGTGTGCCGCAAGATGGATTGCCAGCGCGGCATTCTCTTCCGGCTGCGTGAATTGCCGGGCGAAGGTTTCGCCCAGTCGGTCGCCGCCTACTGGATCGACCCCGACTCCGGCGGCGACCTGGCCTCGCCCACGGTGATAATGCAGTCGATCATCAACTCGGATACCTTGCTGGAGCGCCTGCAGGAAGACGAGCGGCAGGGCAAGATCTTCTCCGGCCACACACGCAACTTGGACGGTTTCCTGCGGGACGACTTCGAGAAGCAGAGCATCAAGTCGTTCCTGTCCGTCTCCGTTTTCGCGCATGGCCACCTCTGGGGCACGCTGGCGGTCAACGACTGCGTCGCCGAGCGCGAATGGACGGATGAGGAAGAGGCGACGCTGCACATCATCGCTCTGGCCATCGGCGACGCCATCGAGCGCTCGCCATCCGAGGCGCATGCCAGCGAGGTGATCCGCCGCACCATGCTGCAGGCCTCCCTAGACGCCATCATCGTCATCGACGAGACGGGCTCGATCATCGAGTTCAATCCGGCCGCCGAGAAGATGTTCGGCTTCCAGCGCAGCTCCATCCTCGGCAAGGACCTGCTCGATACCATCGTTCCGATATATTACCGCAAGGGCTACGCCTCGGGTGCCGAATACATGGCGGGCCGCGGCGCGCCGATGGTCGGCCAGCGCCTGGAGACCGTCACCCAGAACGCAGCCGGCGAGATTTTCCCGATCGAGCTGACGGCGACGGAGATGCGCGTTGCCGACCGCCGCCTGATCTTCGGCTCGATCCGCGACCTGCGCGAAAAGCTGCAGGCCGAGGAGGAGATCAACCGCCAGCGCGAGAAGCTGCACCAGAACGAGAAGATGGCGGCGATGGGCTCGCTGCTCGCCGGGGTCTCGCACGAGCTCAACAACCCGCTGGCAGTGGTGGTGGCGCAGTCGACGCTGCTGCACGAATTCGCCGGCGATCCGCAGACCAAGGTGCGCGCCGAGAAGGTGCGCGCGGCCGCCGAGCGCTGCGGCCGCATCGTCAAGAGCTTCCTGTCGATGGTGCGGCTGCACCCGACCGAGCAGGCCGAGACCGATCTCAACCAGGTGATGCGCTCGGCGCTCGAAGTCACCGCCTATGGTGCCCGCTCCAGCGGCATCATCATCGACACCGATTTCGCCACCGGGCCGCTGCTTGCCATGGCCGACGCCGACCATATCACCCAGGTGGCGGCGAACTTCCTCATCAACAGCCAGCATGCGCTGGCCGGCATCACCGGCGAGCGGATCATCAAGGTGCGGACATTCCGCAACGAGCACGGCAATCCGGGCTTCTCCGTCGAGGACAACGGCCCGGGCATTCCCGAGGCGATCCGCGCGCGAATCTTCGAATCCTATTTCACCACCAAGCCGGTCGGGGTTGGCACCGGCATCGGCCTGTCGATCTCGAAGTCGATCGTCGAGCGCCACAACGGCAACATCTGGTTCGAGGAAGTGCAACCGACCGGCGCGCGCTTCGTCGTGCAATTGCCGGCGATTGCCGGCGGTGCCGCAAGCGCGGGTGAAGGGCCGGCGCGCTCGAGCGGGTTGCGCCATGCGTTGATCATCGACGACGAGCCCGACGTCGCGGGCTCGCTTTCGGATATACTGGAGCTGATGGGGCTCAAGTCGCGCGTGGTGGCAAGCTGGACCTCCGCCGCCGACGTGCTCACGGGCCATATGCCGCCGGACATCGTCTTTTCCGACCTGCGCATGCCGGGCACTAGCGGCATCGCGATCTACCGCGAGCTGCTCTCGCAGCAGCCCGCTTTGGCCAAGCGCTTCGTGCTGGTGACCGGCGACCTCATCGGCGCCAAGGCGGAGATCGAAGCGCTGCCGCCGCCGCAGCGCCCGCACATTCTGGAAAAGCCCTTCTCGACGCTCGACGTCCGCGGCATCCTGTCGGCGGTAGCCGACGAGGCCGCAGCCGCGGCCGACAATGGCTCCCATATCTGAGCGGGCTAACCTGGAAAGGCGCGCGGCCGAATTCCGACTTGGCGCCTGCGCGGGGTCTGTTCAGATTCAGGTCAGGCCGAGCCGAGAAGGGTGGCTTCCGAGAACCGGAGCGGAGCGTACTTAAAGTACGTGAGCACCGGAAGCGCAGGAGGCCACCCTTCGCAGGCCGGCCTCACCTGAATATGGGCAGACCCCAAAAAAGAGGCTCCCGACCGACTTCAGCGGCGGGAGCCTGACTTGAGCGCAGGAGGGAGCGCTCTGGGGAGGTCTTAAAAAATGTTCGGCGTGTTGGTGACCGGGGCGGCGTTGGCGATCATGCGCACAGCGCGCTCACGGTGCTGGCCGGACTGCTCGGCGATGGCGCGCAGGCACTCGACGCTCTCGGCGCCCCAGTTCTGGCCCTTACAGGCAAAGTCGATCGCAGATTCCGGCAGGCGGGCGGTCTTGAGCGTGGTCTGCGCGCCTTCAACGACATTGGCCGGCGGGTTGATCGAAGCGAAGGCCGGACCGGAGGCGGGCGCGGCCAGCATGCCGACGAAGGCGCAGGCGCCGATCAGCATGAACATCGCCATCGGATGGTCGCTGGCGCGCTGGCGCAGCGCAAGTTTCGGCCGGCGGTCATTGCGCTCCGGGCCATGCTGGCGGCGATTGGTATCGGCGGCATGAACTTTCGCAAACATAGGGTGTTCCCTTCGTTATCTTTCTTTTTGCTGTGAAACGAACTTAGTCGCACCACGTAACAGTCGGATGATTGGCGGCGATTGCCTGTGTAACAGGATTGAAACAGACGCTGAGCGGTGCGGCCTTCCGATCCACGGCAACCATTCGACCGACTATCGAAGCTGGTTGGCGCAGCTATGCGCCTGTCGCGCCTGCCCGACTGTAAACAGCCTCACACAGCAATGCTTGTATCGAGCGCGTCGCTGTCGTCTGCCGCAGCTCGGCATCAATCGAAACATGCCCTTTCCGACGCGGGCACCGGCGCTCGCAACCGCCGTTCCGCTTCCTCGATTAAGGCCCGGATTCTACGGGATTTTTCCGGCCCAGACGAGGTCGAACTTACAGCCTTGGCATTTCCATATTCCTACAAGCCGTTGCATTTCAATGGAAAATATGTCTATATTGAATGAGTATTCAACAAAAAGAAGAGCATTCCGATGAACCCGCACCTCCGTGACGTGGCGATCCCCAACGATTGGGACCGGCGGGGTTTGCCGGGGGGGAGCTACCATTCCAACGCCCCTCTCGAGCTCGAGAAGGAATATGTCTTTCGCAATCACTGGCAGATCGCCGGCCATGTCTCCGACGTGCCGAAACCGGGCGACTATTTGACCATGGACGTCATCGGCGAACGCGCGCTGATCGTGCGCGGCAAGGACGGCGTCGTGCGCGCCTTCAACAACATGTGCCGCCACCGCGGCAGCCGCGTCGTAGCCGACAGCCAGGGCAGCTGCAAGAACGCGCTGGTCTGCCCGTTCCACGGCTGGGTCTACAATCTCGACGGCACGCTGCGCGGCGCTGCCCGTCCGCGCTCCTTCCCCGAGCTCGACAAGACCGAGTTCGGCCTGATGCCGCTCGACCTCGAAATCTGGATGGGGTTCATCTTCATCCGCTTCCGCAAGGGCGGCCCGCAGCCCTCGGTGGCCGAGCTGCTCAAGCCGATCGAAGCCGAGATGGCGCATTACAACGTCGCCGACATGGTGCCGTCCTGGGGCATCTGGACCCAGAAATCGCCGGTCAACTGGAAGTCGGTGCGCGACGTCGACAATGAAGGCTATCACGTCGCCATGGCGCATCCGGCGCTGCAGGACCTCTACGGCGCCACCTATTTCGACGAGCCTTTCATCAATGGCGTGTCGCGCTCCTTCGCCACCTACAATCCACATGCCGGCCGGCGCTGGAGCGTGCGCGAATACATCAAGCTCGCGCCCGAGGCCACGCATCTGCCGGAGCATCTGCGCAAGGCCTGGATCTATTACGGCATCTTCCCCAACAACGCGCTGTCGATCATGCCGGAATCCGTCCAATTCTATCAGGAGTTCCCGCTGTCGACCGGCGAGACGCTGCTGCGCGGCGCCATCTACCGCCACAAGGACGAGACCCGCGAACAGGCGGCGGCGCGCTACCTTGCGTACCGCATCGACCGCGACACCATGAACGAGGACGTGCAGCTTTCGGTGTGGTCGAACGAATCCATGCTGTCGGAGGCTTTTGAAGGCTTCTACTTGTCGGATTTGGAGTACGGCGTGCGCACCCACCACGACCATCTGCGCAGGCAGGTCCCGGTGCTGAACCTGGAGACGGCGCCCGAGGAAAAGGACATGTGGGGACTGAACGACGCGCTGCGGTCGAGGGGATGAGCTCTTCCTTCTCCCCGTAAAGCGGGGAGAAGGAAAGACTTTACCCCCGCCAGACGCCTTCCTTCCGCAAATCATCCATAGTCCGCGAAATCCCTTCGCGCAGGATCGCCACCATGTCGTCGACCTGCTCCCTGGTGATGATCAGCGGCGGCGACATCACGCACATGTTGATCAGCGGCCGCACCAGAAGGCCGAGCTCGTGGCAATGCGCGTCGATGCGTTTGCCGACATTCTTGTCGAGTTGCAGCGGATCCTTGCTTTCGCGATCGGCCACGCATTCGACGCAAGCCATGAGGCCGACGCCGCGCACCTCGCCGACCAGCGGCAGCTCTTCAAGCGTCTTCAACTGCGCCTGGAAATAGGGCGCGATCTCGCGGGTGTGCTGAAGCACGCCCTCTTCCAGCAGGTCGAGATTCTTCAGCGCCACCGCGCAGCCGATCGGATGGCTCGTGTAGGTGAGGCCATGACCGAACAATGCGTCGGGATGGTTGGAGCGGCGCAGCTCTTCCAGCAGCCGCTCGGACATGATGACGCCGCCGAGCGGGAAATAGCCCGACGTGATCCCCTTGGCGAAGGTGATCATGTCCGGATCGATGCCGAACACATCGCCGGAGGCGAAGACATGGCCGAGCCGGCCGAAGCCGGTCACCACCTCGTCCGAGACATAGAGGATATCGTTCTCGCGGCAGATCTGGCGGATGCGCTTCAGATACCCGTCCGGCGGCACGACGACGCCGCCCGAGGCCTGCACCGGCTCGCCGACAAAAGCGCCGATGCGGTCGGCGCCGACGCGCGCGATCGTGTCGCGGAACTGATCAACCAGGAAGTCGGTGAAGGCGGCAACGCTCATGCCTTTGGGCCGGCGGAACGGATCGGGCGAGGAAAGCTTGATCACCAGATCGCTTGCGCCGTCCATCCAGTCGTGATCGCGCGGACGACCGTTGAGCGAGGCCGAGAGATAGGTCGAACCGTGATAGGCGCCGCCACGGCTGAGGATCAGCTTCTTCTCCGGCCGTCCGCGCACATTGTTGCAGAACTGCATGAAGCGCAGCGCCGTCTCCACCGCCGATGATCCGCCGGTGGTGAAGAAGGTGTGGCTGAGGTCGCCGGGCGCCGCATCGGCGATGCGGCGGGCAAGCTCAGCCGATGGCGCGTTCATAGTGTACCACGGGGTGTTGTAGGAGAGCGCCATCGCCTGGTCGTACATGACCTTGGCCAGCTCCTCGCGGCGGTGCCCGACATTGATGCACCACATGCCGGCCGGGCCGTCGATCAGCCGCTTGCCGGAGGCGTCGGTGATGTAGATGCCGTCGCCCTCGCCGATCAGCGTGCGCGCCTCGGCGCCGACCGAGCCGGCATAGGGCCAGGGCTGGACGAGATGGCGCTTGGCAAGCTCGACCGCATCGTCATCGCCAGGCCCGATCAGTTCGCTTGCCTTGATCTTGCTTTGAGCCGCCATCTTCGCCTCGCATCGCCAGAGTTGCCGAATTCTTACCGAACATCGAACGACGCGGAAGACCATGGAAACTCGGCTTTCTGTCGCTATATTTTGAATATCCGTTCAATCAATATCGCAGAAATAGCGCTTGATTTCAATCGGCGGATGCGCTCATGATGAAAGAAAGCTGGCAAGCTAGGAGCGATCGCGCTCCAAGCATAAATCGGGAACAGGCGGCCGGCGCCAAGGCATGATCCCGAAAAGTGGGAACCGGTTTTCGGATAAGATCATGCTCAACGAGGAGTTAGGCCAGGATAACGATCTAGCGGAACGTTATCCTAGCGAATGGGAAGGCCGAATGGCGGGACAGTCCGAGCCAGCTACCGAAATCACGCCCGGAGCGCTGCAATGACGGTTGCCGCGGAAGGGTCGCCCCCGTTGCGCATGGCGGGGGCCAGACGAAATCCCCTTCTGCAGTCGGAAGCCGTCCAGGGCTTTGCCCTGATCAGTCCCACCTTTGTCTACGCCCTTATTCTTCTCGTCCTGCCGATCCTGGTCGTTATCGCCCATTCCTTCTGGACGCAGAACTATCTCACCATCGACCACACCTTCACCCTGGAGAACTACCGGATCGCGCTGACCGAGCCGATCTACCGCGACCTGCTCTGGCGCTCGCTCTACATCTCGCTGACGGTCAGCCTGTTGACGGTGGCGCTCGCCTACCCGATCGCCTATTTCATTTCCTTCCATGGCGGCCGCCACAAAAGCCTGTGGCTGTTCCTCATCACCATCCCGTTCTGGACGAGCTACCTGCTGCGCGTGATGTCGTGGAAGGTGATCCTTGGCTACAATGGCGTGTTGAATTCCGGCCTGATGGGCCTTGGCATCATCAGCGAGCCGTCGGACGCGCTGCTCTACAATTCCACCGCCGTCATCATCACGCTCACCCATGCCTGGGCGACCTTCGCCATCCTGCCGATCTTCGTTTCGCTGGAGAAGGTCGACCGCACGCTGGTCGAAGCGGCGACCGATCTCGGCGACGGGCCGCTGCGCTCCTTCCTGCGCGTCACCCTGCCGCTGTCGGCGCCCGGCGTCATCTCGGCGGCGCTGATCGTGATGATCCCGACCGTCGGCGACTATGTCACGCCGAAGCTGGTCGGCGGCAAGGACGGCGTCATGATCGCCAACGCCATCCAGGCGCAGTTCGGCAAGGCGTCGAACTGGCCGCTGGGTGCTGCGCTCTCGGTCACCACGATGGTCATCGTCTCGCTGATGGCCGGCGCCACGGTGCTGATCATTCGCGCTTTACAAAGGTTGGCGCGATGACGGCAACAAGACGTTTCCGGCCGGGATGGCTGTCGAGCTACGCCACGCTCTACGTCCTGTTCCTCTATCTGCCGGTGATCTTCCTGCCGATCTTCTCGATCAACACGGCGGCGACACCGAAATTCCCGCTCTCTGGCGTCACGCTGCACTGGTACGAGGACCTGCCGAAAACGCCGGCGCTGATCGACGCGACCTGGAACAGCCTGATCGTCGGCGTCTCCGCCTCGATCCTGTCGACGGTGCTCGGCATCCTCGCCGCCCGCTCGATCACCCGCTATCGCTACCCCGGCCGCCGCGCCATCAACG
>NZ_RZRY01000164.1:0-10642 GCF_003998035.1 Mesorhizobium sp. M2A.F.Ca.ET.039.01.1.1
ATCCCGTCCTGCGCCAGGTTTCCAAGCCGGTCGAGCGCGTCGATGCCGATTTGCGCAAGCTCGCCGACGACATGCTGGAGACCATGTATGACGCGCCGGGCATCGGCCTTGCGGCGATCCAGATCGGCGAGCCGCGTCGGCTCCTGGTCATCGACCTCGCCAAGGAAGGCGAGGAGCCTCAGCCGCATGTCTTCATCAATCCCGAAGTGCTCGAGAGTTCCGACCAGCGTTCCGTCTATGAGGAAGGCTGCCTGTCGATTCCCGATTATTATGCCGAGGTCGAGCGCCCGGCTTCCGTGCGGGTGAAATATCTCGACCGCGAGGGCAAGCTGCAGGAGATACAGGCGGAAGGCCTGATGGCCACCTGCCTGCAGCACGAGATCGACCATCTCAACGGCGTGCTGTTCATCGACCACATCTCGAAGTTGAAGCGCGACATGGTGGTGCGCAAGTTCAAGAAGCTCGCCAAGGACAAGGCGCCGGGCAAGATGGTGGGCTGAGGGCCGTTTCGGCCGCGCGAGCACTTGAGCCTCCCGTAAGACAGGATCGCAGGACCTCATGCCGCATCGCGTCATCTTCATGGGCACGCCGGACTTTTCCGTGCCGACCTTGCGCGCCATCGCCGAAGCCGGTCACGAGATCGCGGCCGTCTACACGCAGCCGCCGCGTGCCGCCGGCCGGCGCGGGCTGGAACTGACGCCGTCGCCGGTGCAGCGCGAGGCCGAGCGGCTGGGGCTTGAAGTGCGGACGCCGACATCGCTGAAGGGCGAAGCCGAGCAGGTGTCATTCGCGGCCCTGCAGGCCGATGTCGCCGTGGTCGTCGCCTATGGATTGCTGCTGCCGAAAGCCATTCTGGACGCGCCGTGGCTCGGCTGCCTCAACGGCCATGCCTCGCTTTTGCCACGCTGGCGTGGTGCTGCTCCCATCCAGCGCGCCGTCATGGCGGGCGATGCCTTGACCGGCATGATGGTCATGAAGATGGAAGAGGGTCTGGATACCGGGCCGGTGGCTTTGGTTGAAAAAGTCGCCATCGCACCCGATATGACGGCCGGCGAATTGCATGACCGCCTGATGGTTCAGGGCGCCTCGCTGATGGTCGAGGCGCTCGCGCAGTTGGGGATAAATTGTCTGACATTTACCCCGCAGGCGGCGGAAGGGGTGACCTACGCCCGAAAGATCGATAAATCGGAGACACGCGTAGACTGGACGCGGCCTTCTGGCGAAGTCCACAATCACATTCGCGGCCTCTCGCCCTTTCCGGGCGCGTGGTGCGAGGTCGAAATTGGCGGCCGCATGGAGCGGCTGAAACTGCTTCGCTCGGCGCTCTCGGAGGGCGTCGGCGAGTCGGGAGGAATTCTCGATGACCGGCTGACGGTCGCCTGCGGATCGGGCGCGGTCAGGCTGGTCGAAGTTCAACGGGCGGGCGGAAAGCCTGCCGCCGCGCAGGAGTTCTTGCGCGGCGCCAAGATCGCAAAAGGAACGAAACTGACATGAGCATGATGTCGATACGCGCGGCGACGCCGCGGGATCGCGAGGCGATCCGCCTCGTCGAAGAACATGCCTTTGGCCAGCAGGCGGAAGCCGGGCTGGTCGATGCCCTGGTCACCGGCGGCGACGCCGTCGTCGAGCTGGTTGCCGAGGAAGACGGCCAGGTCGTCGGCCACATCCTGTTTTCCAGGCTTTACGTGCAGAGTGGCGGCAAGCGTTTCGCGGCCGTCGCCCTGGCGCCGCTGGCGGTCGAACCCTCCTTCCACGGCACCGGCATCGGCGGTGCGCTGATCCGCGAGGCGCATATCCGCCTCAAGGAAGCCGGCGAGACGCTGGCCGTTGTCCTGGGCGATCCAGTCTATTACGGCCGCTTCGGCTACACCCATGGCCGCGCCGCAAATTTCGACAGCGAGTATCAGGGCGAGGCGCTGCAGGCGCTGGCCTGGGGCGATGCGCCCGAGACCGGCAGGCTGGTCTACGCTTCCGCTTTCACCGCCTTGGCCGCCTAGGCTAAGGCAGCACAAGCTGGCATGCCGCGTTTTCGGCTCGATATCGAATATGACGGCAGCCAGTTCGCGGGCTGGCAGCATCAGGCCGACCAGCCCTCGGTGCAGCAGGCGATCGAGCAGGCGATCGAAAAGTTCTGCGGCGAAGACGTAAGAATACGGGCCGCCGGCCGCACCGATGCCGGCGTGCACGCCACCGCCCAAGTGGCGCATGTCGATCTTGCCAAAGCGTGGCCGGGCGACAAGGTGCGCGATGCGGTGAATGCCCATCTGCAGGCGGTCGGCGCGCGCGTCGCCATCCTCAAGGCGGCGGTTGTCGCCGATGATTTCGACGCGCGCTTTTCCGCCACCGGCCGCCACTATCTCTATCGCATCCTCAACCGTCGCGCGCCGCCGGCCCTGGAAAAGGGCAAGGTCTGGTGGGTGCCGAAACGGCTCGACGCCGAGGCCATGCACGAGGCGGCGAAAGTGCTGCTCGGCAAGCACGACTTCACCACCTTCCGCTCCACCCAGTGCCAGGCCGAAAGCCCGGTCCGCACGCTTGACCGCCTCGAGGTCAGCCGCGATGGCGATTTCATCGAGGTGCGCAGCTCGGCGCGCTCCTTCCTGCACAACCAGGTTCGCTCGATGGTGGGCTCCTTGCGGCGGGTCGGCGACGGCTCCTGGGGCGCGGCCGATCTCAAGGCTGCGCTCGAAGCGCGCGATCGCGCCGCCTGCGGCCAGGTAGCGCCGCCGGACGGGCTTTTTCTCGTCGGCGTCGACTATCCGGAGGCGCCCGGCAAATTCACCATCGCCGGGGACCCCGACACTTAACCCGTCGTGCTGTCCGGTATGTCGATGCCGAGCAGCGCCTGCAGGCCGAACAGGACGAGCAGCGAGGCGATGAACATGCCGACAAAGACGGCGGTGCCCACGGCGGCGCCCTTGCCGATCGACGCATTGGTCATGCGCCAGGTCAGCAGCGCCGACAGCGCGAACAGGAACAGCGAGACAAGGCTGCTGATCTCGCTGGTTGAGGGCAGGAACAGCCTGAGCAGCGCCGAGGGCAGCATCAGCCAGGCGATGATCGCCGACGCCCAGTTGGAGGCAACGACATAGTGGACGAAGCGGCCGCCGATGCCGGTGCGCGGCGCGACCAGCGCCAGCGCCACCAGCGGCAGCACCCAGGAGCCGATATCCACCGTCGCCAGCCTGATCAGCATGCCGAGGCGCCCGGCGAAGGCCTCCGGATCGCCGATCTCATTGGCGATCCCCACCCAGCCGACGATCAGCGCCGGCGCCGCCACGACGATGGCGTAGAAGGAATTCCAGAAACCGTCCGCCGAAAGGTCGAGCAGGCGCAGCCCGTCGGCCTTGCCGAACATCAGCCGCCAAGCGCCGACCAGCGAAGCATAGGTTTCGTCCGCCGATAGCATGGTCACGAAAGGCCTTTTGCGAACCAGTCTTCGATGAAACGTTCGTAGATCTGCGTCAGCGTCTCGAGGTCGGCAAGCGCGACGCGCTCGTCCACCATATGCATGGACTTGCCGACCAGCCCGAACTCGACCACAGGGCAATAATCCTTGATGAAGCGCGCGTCCGACGTGCCGCCGGAGGTGGAGAGCGCCGGCGTCCTGCCGACCACCGTCTTGACGGAGCTGCTCAGCGTATCGATCAGCCTGTCGTCGCGGGTGAGGAAGACATGGCTCGGCCGGTCGCGCCAGACAAGCTCGTAGTCGACCGGCGTCTTCTTGCCCGGTCGGTATTTCTTGCGGCCGGCCGCCTGGTCGAGCCGGTTGTGGATCTCGGCTTGTATCGTCTGCGCGTCCCATGTGTCGTTGAAGCGGATGTTGAACGTCGCCGTCGCCTTGGCCGGGATGACGTTGGTCGCCGGATTGCCGACGTCGATCGACGTCACTTCGAGATTGGTCGGCTGGAAATCCTTGGTTCCCTTGTCGAATACGGGATGGAGCAGCGCGTCGACCAGGCTCATCAGCCCGCGCACCGGATTGTCGGCAAGCTGCGGATAGGCGGCATGGCCCTGGCGTCCGTTGACGGTCACGGTACCAGACAGCGAGCCGCGCCGCCCGATCTTGATCATGTCGCCCAGCGCATCCGGATTGGTCGGCTCGCCGACGATCGAGGCGTCCCACTTCTCGCCCTTGGCCGCCGCCCAGTCGAGCAGCTTGGTGGTGCCGTTGATCGCCGGCCCTTCCTCGTCGCCGGTGATGAGCAGCGAGACCGAGCCTTTCGGCCCGCCGTTTTTCTCCACGTGGCGAGCCACCGCGGCGATGAAGCAGGCGATGCCGCCCTTCATGTCGACGGCGCCTCGGCCATACATCTCGCCTTTGGCGATTTCGGCGGCGAAGGGCGGATGCGTCCATGCCGATTCGTCGCCCACCGGCACGACATCGGTATGGCCGGCAAACATGAGATGCGGGCCGTTGCCCGAGCGCCGCGCATAGAGGTTTTCGATGTCCGGCGTGCCGTCTTCCGAGAAGACTGGGCGCTCGACCGAAAAGCCAAGCGGCTTCAGCATGTCCCCCAGTGCGGCAAGAGCCCCACCTTCTGCGGGTGTGACGGACGGACAGCGGATCAGGGCGGCAAGATTCGCGGCGGGATCGGTCGGCAATGTCATGGGCAAAGCGATAGTCGAAAGCGTTTGTCGTGTCACGGTGGCAGATCATCGCCGGTGATGCCGCCGACAATATGGTTTTCATCACGTATAAATGCATGTCGCCCGGACGTTTGCAGCAGTTCTGGGAGAACGACAGGACATCATGGCAAGTCGGGAGCCAAGCGAGGACAAATTCATGGCCAGCGAAACAAGCACCATCGCGATAGCCGGCGCCGGCAGCATCGGCTGCTATGTCGGCGGCTGCCTGGCGCTCGCCGGGCGCAAGGTCGTCTTCCTAGGCCGCGGCCGCGTCGTCGAGGCCATGCGAGAAAGCGGGTTGCGCGTCAGCGATCTTGATGGCCGCGACCGCCGCATCGAAGCGCAGGCGATTTCGGCGACCGTCGATCCGGCGATCGCACTGGCGGACGCCGATGTCATCCTGGTGACGGTGAAGAGCGGCGCGACCGGGGAGATGGTGAAGCTGATCGCCGCCCACGGGCGTCCGGATGCCGTGGTGGTCAGCCTGCAGAACGGCGTCGACAATGCCAACCGGCTGCGTGACGGGCTCCCCGGACGGCGGGTGCTGACCGGCATGGTGATGTTCAACGTCGTGCAGTCGGCGGACGGCGAGCTGCCGTTCCGCATCCATCGCGCCAGCCAGGGCGAGGTAATGATCGACGACGGCGTCGATGGCCTTGCCGAGCTGCTCGATGTCGACGGGCTTGCCGTCGAGGCGCGCGCCGACATGAAGGCGGTGCAGTGGAGCAAATTGCTGATGAACCTCAACAATGCTCTGGTGGCGCTCTCCGACCTGCCGCTGGCAAGCCAACTGGCCGACCGGAGCTGGCGCGTGATCCTGGCCGCCCAGGTCGACGAGGCGCTTGCCGCGATGAGGGCGGCGGGGATAGCGCCGGCGCGCATCACCGGCCTGCCGCCGGCGCTGCTGCCGAAAGTGCTGCGGCTGCCCGACTGGCTGTTCGGCCTCCTGGCGCGCCGCATGCTGGCGATCGGCCCTCAGGCGCGTTCGTCGATGTGGGACGATCTCAAACGCGGCCGTCCGACCGAGATCGACGAATTGCAGGGCGCGGTCATTCGCCTGGCCAGGCAGGCCGGCATCCCGGCGCCGATGAACGAACGGGTCGCGGCTCTGGTGCGTCAGGCCGAAGCGGAAAAGCGCGGTCCCCCCGGCCTCGGGCCGGACGCGGTCAGCGCAATTCCAGGAAAAGTGTGAGCGGTTTTCCGTCCGGAATTGCGCAAAAACAAACGGATAGAGCGGTTCGCCGTTTCCTTGAAACGGTGAACCGCTCTAGCGGCGGCCTTCGATCAGCGTGATCTTCTGCCAGATCTTGCGCGACAGGTTGGAGCTCAGGTTCTCGATGTCGTTGACCCCGTCGATGACGACATCGTCATTGACCGACTGCGCGAACAGCGCCGCCACCTTGCCGGCGATCGACAGCATCTCCGAGCAATAGTCGAGATAGCGCGCAAGGTCCGCGGCGTTGGTCATGCGGGCGGGCGAGTGCGCGGTCGGCTTGAAATCGGCCGACAGCGCCGCCGGGTCCTTGGTCAGCTGATGCATGTCGATGACATGGATCAGCGAGCGCAGCCCGTGCAACTGGCGGAAGACTTTCTTGCGCTTGATGCGCTCCTCGGTGCGGACCAGCGCCAGCAGCCCGAGCGCGGCCAGGATGACGGTGTTGATCGTCGCTTCGATGCCTTGCATCGACTGTACGGCGTCGTCGGCGCCCGAAATGCGGTCGAGCGGCAGGATCGTGCCGACGAACAGGAACACCGCCACGCCGGCGATGAAGGCCGCGATGATGACGCCGCGCAGCCACCAGATCGGCGTCTCCAGTTCCCTGGCCGCCTTGGCGAGGTCCCGCGACAGCGACACCAGCTCGGCGGCGACGCCGCGCAGGCCGGCATCCGGAAAACGCTCGCCGATCCGCCCCTCCAGCCTTTCGGCCGTCTCGATGATCAGTTGCGGATCGAGCGCGCGGTAGCGCATGACAGCCTCACGAATCGGCCGGCGCGTTGGTGCGCCTGCCGTAACGGTTCGGTCCGGGATCGCTGCGGAAACAGGAGAGGATGATGAGCAGGATGGGACCGATGATGAGCGAGATCAGCGCAAAATAGGTCGGCTTGCCGAAATCGTGGAAGCGCTTTGCCGTCACCGCGAAGGTGGCCCAGGCCGAGATCAAGAGCACGCCCCAGCAGATCATGGCCCAGTTCTGGCTGGCGGTGGTGTTCAACTCCACCCGCGCGAACTGGTAGAACGGGAAAAACTGAACGAGCACCAGCAAAACTCCGGCCAGCGCATAGGCGACCGGGCTCAGCCGCCCCGAAAGGCTGAAGAACAGCCAGAGGAATTGCGATCTTTCAGACAACCGCGTCCGCTCCGTCAAAGCATGTCTCCCGAAGTGGGAACCGGTTTCGGGACAAAGACATGCGCAAGATCAAAACCTAAAGCGCAGGGAGCGAATCTGAAAGATCGCGACGCGCTTTAGGAAGGATCAATCGCGCAGCAATTCGTTGATCGAGGTCTTCGAACGCGTCTTGGCGTCGACGCGCTTGACGATGACGGCGCAGTAGAGGCTCGGGCCCGGCTCGTTGTTCGGGAAATTCTTGCCCGGCATCGAGCCGGCGACCACCACCGAGTTGGGCGGCACCTCACCGTAGAAGACCTCGCCGGTGGCCCGGTCGACGATCTTGGTCGACTGGCCGATGAACACGCCCATGCCGAGCACCGAGCCTTCGCGCACGATGCAGCCTTCCACCACTTCGGAGCGCGCGCCGATGAAGCAATTGTCCTCGATGATGGTCGGGCCGGCCTGCATCGGCTCCAGCACGCCGCCGATGCCGACGCCGCCGGAAAGATGCACGTTCTTGCCGATCTGGGCGCAGGAGCCGACCGAGGCCCAGGTGTCGACCATGGTGCCCGTATCGACATAGGCCCCGACATTGACGAAAGACGGCATCAGCACCGCGCCCGGCGCGACATAGGCCGAGCGGCGCACGATCGAGGACGGCACGGCGCGGAAGCCGGCCTTCTCGAAATCGACGGCGCTCCAGCCGTCGAACTTGGACGGCACCTTGTCCCACCACACCGCCTGGCCGGGGCCGCCCTTGATGATCTCCATCGGGTTCAGCCGGAAGGAGAGCAGCACCGCCTTCTTCAGCCACTGGTTGACGTGCCACGTGCCGTCGTCCCGCCGCTCCGCGACGCGGGCGACACCGCGGTCGAGCAGGTCGAGCGCGGACTGGATGGCGTCGCGCGTCTCGCCGCGCGTGGCGGTCGAAATCGTGTCGCGCTCCTCGAAGGCCTTCTCGATAGTCGTTTCGAGGCTCGCCAGATCGGGCTTCGACATGATTTCGCTCCATTACCAAGCTGTTAAGGGGCTGAGCCTTAACCTGTTTAAAAGTCGCGCGGACCCTATGTTAAGGCTGAATGGGGGTCAATCGCGCCAGCGTCACGGGACGGCGCAAGTAAGGAATTGGACGGGTGGATTCGATGACTCCCATGGAAAAGGCGGGGTGGACGCCGCTGCCGCATTCGGACGAGGACCTGGAGCGCGCGAAAAGCGTGCCGGATACCCCGCAGACACGTGCCGAAACCTACCGGCTGGCCTGGAACGATCCGGACTTCATGACGCGGCGCGAATTGCGCGCCGTGCGGCTGCAGCTGGAGCTCTTGAAGCCGGAAATGATCCTGGCCGAACGCGGCATCCGCTCGACGGTGATCCTGTTCGGCGGCGCCCGCCTGCCCGAGCCGGGCGGCGAAGCCTGGGCTGCGAAGAACGAGACGCAGAAGAAGAACCTCGAGGCGAACAGCAAATATTACGAGGAAGCGCGCAAATTCGCCCGTCTGTGCTCGCAGCAATCGGCCACCTCCTATTATCGTGAATATGTCGTCGTCACCGGCGGCGGCCCTGGCGTCATGGAAGCGGGCAACCGCGGCGCCGACGATGTCGGCGCGCCGTCGATCGGCTTGAACATCGTGCTGCCGCACGAGCAGGCGCCCAACGCCTATGTCACGCCGGAGCTCTGCTTCAACTTCCACTATTTCGCCATCCGCAAGATGCATTTCGTCATGCGCGCCAAGGCGGTTGCCGTGTTCCCGGGCGGCTTCGGCACGATGGACGAGTTCTTCGAGACGCTGACCCTGATCCAGACCGGGCGCATGGAGCGCGTGCCGGTGATCCTGTTCGGCAAGGCCTTCTGGCGAAGGGTGATCGACCTCGATTTCCTTGCCGAGCAGGGCACGATCTCGCCCGGCGATCAGGATATCATCGATTTCGTCGACACCGCCGAGGAAGCGTGGGAAATCATCCGACGCTTCTACAAGTTGGGGGAGTAGGAACTGATGAATTGAAGAACTAAACAATTGAAGAACGACTCGGACTCCCTTTTTCGTCAATTCTTCAATTCTCCAATTCCTCTACTCGGGGATCCATCCCGGCCATGCCGGCTCACACCGGCAACTCGGCCAGCCAGCCATTCGAGTGCGCGAAGCGCACAATGGCCGCCCGCGAGCGGAGCTCGAGCTTCTCGGACGCCCTTGTGCGATAGGTTTCGATCGTCTTGATGCTGAGGTTGAGTCGGGACGAGATTTCCTTGTTGCTGTAGCCGAGCGCCACCAGCTGGATCACCGACCGCTCCCGTTGGCTGAGATTGCCCGGATCGCCCTGCGGGGCGCTGCGCGGGCTCAATATGCGCGCCGCGAGTGCGGGATCGACATAATTGTCGCCGGCCAGCACGCACCGGATGGCCTGCAGCAGGTCCGTCGCGGTCGAGCGCTTGACCACGAAGCCGCGGCCACCCGCCGCAAGCACCTGGCGCAGGCAGCCGGGGTCCTCATGCGCTGTCAATGCTATGCAGCTGACCTCGGGAAAGCGCTCGCCGAGCCTTTCGATCAGCACGACCCCGCTGTCGCCGGGAAGCGATATATCGACCACGGCGATATCGGGCAGCGTCTTGCCGATCCCTTCAAGGGCATCCTCGGCATTCCCGGCCAGGCCGACGACCGTCAGATCGTCCTGGCTGTTGATCATCGCCCCGACCCCCGACAGCATGATCGGGTGGTCGTCGACCAGAAATATCCGCCTGCAGCGCACCTTTAACCTCCATCAGTCGTGAAGAGCCCTTCCTCCGGAAGAGGCCTCTTGTCCTTGATGGTCTAGGCAACAGCCCCGCATGGCGCGGGACGCCCGTCTGTATCGGCAAGCCCTGAGGCGGCCGTAGCGGGTAAAGCTATCCCCCCGCCTAACCCATGCGGCGCGGATTGTAAGCCGCAGCTAATGTCCGGGATGTGCGGCGCTTCACGTAGACGAGTTTAGGAAAGGAACGTCGCGTTGTGCTGTCCGAACCCGTGCAAAACCAGACACTTGGCAAAACGCGACGAACAGGCCCGAAGCCGACGCAACCATTTCCCCATCAATCAGACTGTCCTTGGAAGGCGCAGCCCTTTCCCCCACTATTCAATGTGCCAACGGCACATCCGCATAAACGGCAGTTCCTTTCATCGTGGCGCTTTCGACCGTCAGTTCACCACCGACCAGCGCCAGCCGCTCCCGCATTCCGGCAAGTCCCAGATGGCCCGGACCGGGGTCGGCGCGGCCGTCAAAGCCGCGGCCATCATCCTCGATTGTCAGGCGCATCCGATCGTCCTGAATATGGGCCGTTACGCTTACCCGGCTCGGCAGGGCATGCTTGCCGATATTGGTGATCGCCTCCTGCGCGACACGATAAAGCGTGAGCGCGGTCTCTGCGGGCAGCGGGTTCGAAAGGGCGTCGAGATCCATCTCGCATGGAATGCCGAGCTGGCTGCAAAGCATTGTCGTCAGATCCTCGACCGAAGCGCGCAGGCCGAGACGATTAAGGTCGGCGGGCCGCAGGTTCCAGGCAGCGTCATGCACCTTGGCGCTGAGCCGGTCGATAAGCATCGCGGCGCGCTCGAGACGGCCGTCCATCTCCTGCGTGCCGGCACGTACGTTGTGCAACTCCAGCGCGACACTGGCCAGCATCTGGCCGAGGTCGTCATGCAGCTCCCGCG
>NZ_RZRY01000165.1:0-10524 GCF_003998035.1 Mesorhizobium sp. M2A.F.Ca.ET.039.01.1.1
TTGTTAAGGCCAACGCACGGGCGGATATGGGCCGCCCGGCGTGGTACTTTTGCACTTATTTGACCGGCGCATGTCGTTGATCCCAAAACCGCCGCACACTTTTGGGCGACATGCACTTGTTTGAAGAGTGCATGTCGTTAGCCCAAAACCGCCGCACACTTTTGGGCGACATGCACCTAGAGACGCCCGAGCGCCTTGAGCTCGTGCAGCACGGCCGCGTCGCGGGCCGAGACATCCGGGAATTCCTGGTCCTGCCCGACATCGGCGGTGTAGCGCCAGGAGCGCGCGCATTTGGTGAGGCCGCGATCCTCGGCTTTCTCCACCACCACCGCCACGCCCTTGACGTCGTCGAGCGTGAAGGCGCCCTCCGGCGGCTTGCCATGCTTGATGACGAGGTCGCTGGTGATCGCCATCTCGGCCATGTCGACATCGGCGATGGCCGCCTCCAGCGCGGCGTCGTCCAGCGTCACCACCGGCACGGCTTCCAGCGACGAGCCGATCAGCTTCTCGGCGCGCGCGATCTCCAGCGCGCCGGTGACGACGCGGCGCACCTGCCTCACCTTGCGCCATTTCTCGGCCAGCGCCTCGTTGCGCCAGTTCTGCGGGATCTCCGGGAACTGGTCGAGATGCACCGAGACGGCTTCCGGATGGCGGTCGAGCCAGGCTTCCTCGGTGGTGAAGGGCAGCATCGGCGCCAGCCATTTCACCAGGCATTCGAAGAGATGGCGCACCACCTGGACGGCCGAGCGGCGGCGCAGGCTCGACGGCCCGTCACAGTAAAGCGCGTCCTTGCGGATATCGAAATAGAATGCCGAAAGCTCCACCACCATGAAGTCGAGCAGCGCTCGGGTGATGCGCTTGAACTCGAACGCGTCGTAGCCCTGGCGCACCACTTCGTCGAGCTCGGACAGCCGGTGCAGCATCAGCCGCTCCAGCTCCGGCATGGCCTCGACCGGCACGTCCTTGCCGTCGTCATGGGCGAGCGTGCCCAGCATCCAGCGGATGGTGTTCCTGAGCTTGCGATAGGCGTCGATATTGGTCTGCAGCACGTTCTTGCCGAGTCGCTGGTCTTCCCAATAATCGGTCGTCACGACCCAGAGCCGCAGGATATCGGCGCCAGACTGCTTTATCACGTCCTGCGGCACCACCGTGTTGCCGAGCGATTTCGACATCTTGCGGCCTTCCTCATCCATGGTGAAGCCATGGGTGATCACCGCTTCGTAAGGCGCCCTGCCCCTTGTGCCGCAGCTTTCGAGCAGCGAGGAATGGAACCAGCCGCGATGCTGGTCGGAGCCCTCGAGATAGACGTCGGCCGGCCATTTGAGGTCCGGACGGTCTTCCAGCGTGAAGACATGGGTCGAGCCGGAATCGAACCAGACGTCCAGGATGTCCATCACCTGGTGCCATTTCGAGGCATCGTGATTGCCGAGGAAACGTTCCTTGGCGCCGTCGGCGAACCAGGCGTCGGCGCCCTCCTTCTCGAAAGCCTCCGTGATGCGCTGGTTGACGGCCTCGTCCTTCAGCACATTGCCGTCCTCGTCGGCGAAGACGGCGATCGGCACGCCCCAGGCGCGCTGGCGCGAAAGCACCCAGTCCGGGCGCTCCTCGATCATGGCGCGGATGCGGTTCTGGCCGGCCGCCGGCACGAAGCGCGTGTCGTCGATCGCCTTCAGCGCGCGGCTGCGCAGCGTCGTGCCGTCGCCGAGGTCCTTGTCCATATAGACGAACCATTGCGGCGTGTTGCGGAAGATGACCGGCTTCTTCGAGCGCCAGGAATGCGGATAGCTGTGCTTCAGCCGGCCGCGCGCGAAGAGCGCATTGCGCTTGATCAGCTCGTCGATGACCGCCTGGTTGGCGTTGCCCTTTTTGCCGTTGTCGTCGATGACGCGCGCGGCACCGCCTTCGCGTCCCGGGCCAAAGCCCGGCGCGTCCTTGGTGAAGAAGCCGGCATCGTCGACCGTGAACGGGATCGTGGTGTCGACGCCGCGCGCCCGAAGGTCGGCGGCGGCCTCCATCCACGCGTCGAAGTCCTCGCGGCCATGACCGGGCGCGGTGTGGACGAAGCCGGTGCCGGCGTCATCGGTGACATGCTCGCCGGCAACCATCGGCACCGGGAACTCATAGCCGCCGCCGAGGCCCTTGAAAGGATGCGAAAGCGTAAGCTTCCCAAGCTGTTCGGCCGGGACGCTGTGAAGCCTGTTCAACGTGACCTTGGCCTTGGCGGCGCAGTCCTCGGCCAGCGCGTCGGCGAAGATCAGCTTCTCGCCGGGCTGCGGGCCGAAGGCGTTCTCGGCCGCCGTCACCTCATAGAGGCCATAGCCGATGCGCGGCGAATAGCTGACGGCACGGTTGCCGGGTATGGTCCAGGGCGTGGTCGTCCAGATGACGACATGCGCCTCGACCAGATCGAGCGCGGTGTCGTCCAGCGCCGGCGCCGCGCCGGCGACCGGCTGGGCGAGGCTCGCGACCGGGAACTTCACCCAGATCGTGTCGCTCTCATAATCCTGATACTCGACCTCGGCTTCGGCGAGCGCGGTGCGCTCGACCACGCTCCACATCACAGGCTTCGAGCCGCGGTAGAGCTGCCCCGACATGGCGAATTTCAGCAGCTCGCCGGCGATGCGCGCCTCGGCATGGTAGGCCATCGTCGTGTAGGGGTTGTCGAAATCGCCGATGACGCCCAGGCGCTGGAACTCTGAGCCCTGCACCTTGATCCAATCGGCCGCGAAGTCGCGGCATTCCCTGCGGAACTCGTTGACCGGCACCTCGTCCTTGTTCTTGCCCTTGGCGCGATACTGCTCCTCGATCTTCCACTCGATCGGCAGGCCGTGGCAGTCCCAGCCCGGCACGTAGTTGGCGTCGTAGCCGCGCATCTGGAACGAGCGGTTGATGACGTCCTTGAGGATCTTATTCAGCGCATGGCCGATATGGATGTTGCCATTGGCGTAGGGCGGACCGTCGTGCAGCACGAATTTCTCACGGCCGGCGGCCTCCTCGCGCAGCTTTCTGTAAAGGTCCATGTCCTGCCAGCGCTTGACCACGCCGGGCTCCTTCTCGGGCAGGCCGGCGCGCATCGGGAAATCCGTCTGCGGCAAATAAAGCGTCTTGGAATAGTCGATCGTTTCAACAGCGTCGGTCATCGGGGTGTCGGTCATTGATCTGCCATCTGCGTTGCCCGGCGGCGGAAAGCCCGGGCGTTGAGGTCTTAGCTGACGCATATCAATTTCCCAAAACCGGAGCCCACTTTTGGGCGATATGCGTTGATTTTCTTGAAAAAGCGCGAGGGGCGCGCGCGAAAACTCCCGGCGGCTCCAGCGGCGCTCAGGCCGCCCGGAACACCGGGCCTGTAATTCGTATCGCGATCGCGAAAAGGCGCGAAAAGCTCATCATGGCGTGGCTTTTAGCGGATGGCGCGGCAGGAATAAAGCGCGGAATTCAAGGCATGAAGCCGGTTTCGCGGCCTACATGGTGAAATTAAAGCGATAAGTGGTCGAGACACCGAAGGTCCATTGGTTGCGGTCGCCGCGTTCCTTAACCAGGCTGGAATCCGAAGCCGGCTCCATCAGGCGCGAATATTCGGTGAAGACGCTGGCCGTCATCGGCTCGGTCACCTGCCAGGTGATCGCGCCGCCGAGGCCCGCCGATTTCACACCGCCGCCCGGATGGTATTCGCTCAGGCCCGAAGCCGCCGCTTCCTTGGCGTTGACCCCGTAATAGGCGTCGAAATAGTTGGACGACGCGAAGGAGACGCGCGGACCGCCGGAAATGCGGACCGTCGGCGTGATGTCATAGAAGGCGTCCGCGGCGATGTCGGCGACGAAGCCGTTGTGGGAGCGGATGCCATGCCGCAACTCGGCGCGGGCGCGCAGCCAATCCAACGGATAGAACTCGAAGAAGCCGCCAACTTCACCGCCGAAGCGCACCGGGTCGAGACCATGGAGTTCGTCCTTGCTGGTGCGATGGAACAGGAACTTGCCGGTCAGGCCGGCGCGCACGGAGCCGTCGTCGACCAGGGCCAGCGAGATGTTGTCGTTGCGCGAGGTGAAGCGCGCCTGCGGACCGACCTTGCCGAGCGAGATGATCGGCTGGGCGCTGAACATATATTTCTTGCCGCCCTCGAAATTCGGCGCGACGAGGCCGGTGGCGCCGAGCGTCAGGTACCAGTCGCCGGATATCCAGCTGCCCTCGCCCGCCTGTGCGACAGACGCGGTGAACAGACCTATGGCGACGGCCAGCGGAATCGTCCCGACAATACGCATCGTCACCCCTTACGCGAAACGTGCCGGCAAGACCATCCGCCGACGCTCAAGCCATGCCGTGCGTTCGGTAAAATTTGACTTAAAATCGCAACATCGGACTGAAAGGGCAACTAGCCGACACGCCGGTTGCGGCGCAAGCTCTCTATCAGATCGCAGGCCGCTTCCAGTCCGCCGGTAAGCGGGTTTGACGAGCCGTAAGCAAGGGCCGCCTGATGCCATTGCACGCGTACTGCAGTGTCGTCGGCTTTCCGGACCGCCTGTCGCCAGATTTCGGGATCGTCGTGATTGGCCACGACCAGCCCCGCCCCGCTAGCTTCGACATATTTTGCATATCCGCAGGCGGCCGACGCGATGACCGGCAGGCCATTTGCGAGCGCCTCGAGAATCACCGTGCCGGTATTTTCCAGGCGCGCCGGGTGCAGCATGAAATCGCTCGCGACCACAACCGCCGGGATGTCCTCCTGGATGCCCAGCAGGATGACCCGGTTCGACATGCCGGACTTGGCAATCAGGCCGCGAAGCCGGATTTCCTCCTCGCTGTTTTCGCGAAGACCGGCTACCAGCCAGTGGATGTCCGGGAACGGCTGCAGCGCCTTCACCGCCCGGTCGAGACCCTTCACTTTCATTCTGTTGGCGATGCTCAAGGCAATGACGGCCTGGCGGGGAAGCCCGAACCGATCGCGGATTTCATTGCGGTCGCCGGCCAGCAACTCCGGCCGGCGGCGTTTCGGATCGAGCGTCGGTCCGACAACATGGATGCGCGATTCCTCGGTTCGCCAGAAGTCGCGGTAAAGCGCTGCCTGGTGCGCGCTGAGCGCAATGATCTGCACGGCGCTGCCGGGCGCAAAAATCATCGATTCGAGCTTTTGCTGGCGAATGAAGCGAGGCGAAAACGGCCGCCACCAGCCGAGCTTCGAGGCAAAATAGGGCGGGTCGCCGGCATAGTAGATGTCCAGGCCCGCCATCTTGTTGAAACCGACCACGCAGTCGAAATCCCGCCTGGCCGTCAACAGCGTCTTTCCCAGTGCAAATTCGGTGCCCGGGTTGGAGAGAACCCGTGCCGGATGGACTGTTATCGTCGCCGAACTCTCGACATGACCAACCTGGCGCGTCGTCAGGATCGTCACGCTATGGCCGCGCGCGACCAGTCGGTCGCTGATATTCAGACAATCCCTCTGCAAACCCCCGTTCATAAAGAGGGCAGAGATTGCACAGCAGATTCTCATCACATGTTCCGGAGCGCCGCCCACCCCCAAGATCGACGGAGAGAGACTCCGGGTGCGCCCCAGACTTCTCCACTCAAACAAACACGCCGGGCGCTCAAATGTTGGTCGTGTTGAAAAGACGCATATGCTGTATATAGCGGCTTATCAAGAGACTTGGATGCTGTAGCATTGGGGCTGTCCAAAAAAGAAAACAACCGGATCGCGATTATGAAGATGCCGTGGATTAATTGTGGCTGCCACGCCGGCTTCGCCTGAACGCTGCCATACCCGTGCCAAAGGCCCTGCGTGAATACAACTGGCGGCAATGGCTGAGAATGCAGCCGCTGACACATGCCATCAAGACCGCCCGTTACCGGAAGATCGACCGGAGATTCCTGAGCCTGCCGGCCAAGGCGGGGGACATTACGGGCATCCGCGATGTCGCCCGGGGTCGCGATGTGCTGCTCACCATCGCCTTCGGCGATGCCCAATGTCTCGATCTGCAGGTGCGGCTGGCCAGGGGACTTGTCCGTCACGACCTCCACATCGTGGCCGATAACAGCATCAGCGAAGCTGCCGCGGACGAGAACAGGCAGGTATGCGCGGCCCGAGGCATTCCCTATGTCTGGCTGCCGGCCAATCCATGGACCGTAAAAAACCCGAGCCGGTCCCACGGCGCGGCGCTCAACTGGATGTGGCGCAATATCCTGAAGCCGGCCGCCCCGGCCGCGTTCGGATTTCTGGACCAGGATCTCTTCCCGACGCAGCCATGCGACCCCTTCGTGCCTCTTCAAGATGTGTCGTTCTACGGCGACCTGCGCCGAGCGGGCGCTCGCTGGTATTTGTGGGCAGGCTATTGTTTCTTCCGCTTCGAAGCCGTCGCCCGCAAGCCTCTCGATTTCGGGCTCGACTGGTTCGCCGGCCTCGATACCGGCGGGGCCAACTGGGAGGTGCTCTATCGGAATGTGGACCCGAACGCGCTGCCGCAACGGCCGATAACGGCATTCGCGGCCTTGCCCGGAGTTGAACTCAGGCAGGCCTATTGCGAATGGCGGGGAAGCTGGCTGCACGAAGTCGGCCTCGACGGCGATCTCTTGTTGAAGGCGAAAAAGCGCGAGGCCGTTTTACGCTTGCTGGAACCCGCCCTTCAGGCCCTGGCCAGATCGGCGCGACAATGAGATTGGCAGTCGACACTGTGAACGAACTTTGCGATGGAACCTTGAATCCAGACCGCAAACACCTCGTACTCAAACTGGCCGATTCAACGGTCATTCGGTCACGCCCGATTATCGCAAGGACGTTCTGTTGCCGACTGTAAGTGTGATCATTCCGGTGAGAGACGGCGCGCCCTACATCGGCGAAGCCTTGCAAAGCATTCTGGACCAGGATCTGGCTGATATCGAAGTCATCGTCGTCGACGATGGCTCCTCGGACGACAGCGCCGCGATCGCGACGTCGCTCGGCGAGGGCGACGGCCGCGTCAAGGTCGTCGCCAATCGCGGCAAAGGCATCGTCGACGCGCTCAATATGGGAATCGCGCTCGCGCGGGCCCCTCTTGTGGCGCGCATGGATGGCGACGACATCTCGCTGCCCGACAGGTTGCGCCTGCAGGCGGCGCGCTTCGACGCGGATGCCAATCTGCAGCTGCTCGGCACGGCGGGATTGCAGATCGACCGGAACGGAAAAACGTTGAGGCCAATAGAGGTTCCCATCGGCAACGAGCCGTTGCGGTCTGCCCTTGCCGGATACAATCCCATGCTTCATCCGACAGTGATGTTCCGGACCGAGGCCGTCCGGCGCCTGGGAGGCTACCGTCGCGCATTCACCTATGCGGAGGACTACGATCTGTGGCTGCGGCTTTCCGAGGCGGGAAAGCTGGCCAATACGGATGCGCGGCTGGTCAAATTGCGCTCGCATCCAGGACAGGTGTCGCGCGTCAAGGAGGATCAGCAAAAGGCGGCCGCGGCGCTGGCCAGGCAGTCGGCGCTGTTGCGCCGCTCCCGCGCCGAGCCGTTCAACGCAAACGGCGAACCCGCAGAGGCCATTGGAACCTTTCTGGCATGGCGCGCCGCCACGGGGGCCGCCATCTCGAGCCTGGAGAGACGCGACATCGAATTGCTGCTGCGAACGGCGGGCATACCGTTTGCCACGACCTGCAAGCTGCTGCTCCTCGCGGCTGTCGGCGCCCCCTCGTTCAGGACGCTCGCGCTCGGGCCTCGACTGGCTTGGCGCAGGATGATCGCGCGCCCTGCCAGGATGCGGCCGAATTGATGCGGCCCGGCTGATGCGGCTTGTCGTCGATCTCACCAGCATGGCGCGCTGGCTCGGCCCTCCGGTCGGCCTGGTCCGCGTGCAGCGGCATTACAGCGCGGCCGCGGCCGCGTTCACGGCCTCCGATGTGGCGTTCACGGTGTTCGACCCGGTCGACCGGGTCCTCAGGCAGGTCTCGCCGCAACTGGCGGCGGAAATCATCGCCGGAGACATCTCATGCGATATGCATTTTTATCCGGATCCTGCCCGCGTCAAGGTGCAGTTTTACGATCGATGGCCGAACTGGGCGCGGCAGGCGCTGATGGCGATCATAAGACCGCGCCGGATCCTGATAACGGAAATCGGCGCGTTCACCCGGCACAATCCGGACAGCAGTCTTGTTCCGTTGCTTGAGCGGGTCGAAAACCGGCTGATGAAACCCAACGAGCGACGGCTGGTCGCTCGCGACAACGGTTCACGCGTCCGGATCGTGCCGCTGCGGACGGTGGCCGGCAACAAATACGAGCCGGCGCCCGGCGACCATCTGCTTTTGATGAACAATGATTGGTCGCACACCGATATCGGGGTCATTTCGCGCGCGTGCCGCTCGGCAGGCGCGAGGCTGATCGTGCTGTTGAACGATATCATCCCGATCCAGTTTCCCGACTGGTACAAGCGGCATGACGTCACCCGATTCACGGACTATGCGGCTCTGGCGATCAGGCTGGCGGACCGGTTCATCCTGACGTCGAAGCGCGTCACCGCCGATATGGAGGAGCATGCCGCCGGGCTCGGCCTTCACCTGCCGGACCTGAGACTGGTCCCGCTCGGCTGCGACAGCGCGCGCAAATCGAAGGCGGACGGCTCCCTGCCGGACGGACTTGAGGCAGGTCGCTACATCCTGTTCGTTTCCACCATCGAACCGCGCAAGAACCATTCGTTGCTCATGGACGTGTGGCGGCGCCTCGTTCAGGACGGAACGGTCGCGCATAGCGGCATGAAGCTGGTTTTCGTCGGCCGCAGCGGCTGGATGGTCGATGGGGTCCTTGAGAAGCTTCACAGCCATCCCGACTACGGCCAGAGCCTTATCCATCTCGACAACGTCGATGACGGGACATTGTCCCTGCTCTACCAAGGCAGCGCGTTCTGCGTGTACCCGTCGCTCTATGAGGGATATGGACTGCCGCCCGTCGAGGCGCTGGCCTACGGAAAGGCGCTGATCGCCTCGACAGGCGGAGCCATCCCCGAAGTGGTCGGTCCATTCGGACTCTGCCTTGACCCACTCGATGTCGAAGGATGGGAAAAGGCCATGCGGGAATGGATCACCTCGCCTGAGGTCCGGACTTGCTACGAGGGGAAGGCCGGCCAATTCGTGGCGCGAAGCTGGGAGCTGGCTGGCCGAGAGACGCTGGAGGCCACCCTTGCGCCGTTCCCGGACGAGGTCGCGCCGGCGCGAGAAGGAACGCCTTAGGCTCGGCCACGCCCGGCCGCCGCAGGGTTCCGCCTTTGCTGGACGCACAACCCCTTTCGGTCTAGCTTCCTTTCACCGCACGACCGGTGGTGAATTTTCGAGGGAGATGAACCATGACTTTGCCAAGCGACGCTCTCAGAGACGCAATCGGCCAGACGCGGGACAAATGGGGATGGTTCGTGGCGCTCGGCGTGCTGCTGCTGATCTTCGGCGGCATCGCCTTCGGCAATCTGTTCATCGCCACCGTCGCCTCGGTGTATGTCGTCGGCTGGCTGATGCTGATGGCTGGCATCATCGAGATCATCCACGCTTTCGGGGTCAAGACCTGGGGACGTTTCTTCTATTGGCTGCTGAGCGGCCTGCTCTACGCCGTCGCCGGCTTTTTCGCCTTCGACAACCCGCTGCTCGCCTCGGCGGTGCTGACGCTGCTGCTGGCCATCGCGCTCATCGCCTCGGGACTTTTGCGATCCTGGGTAGCCTTCAGCCACCGGCCGGAGCAAGGCTGGGGATGGCTGCTCGCGGCCGGCATCATCACCATTCTGCTCGGCCTGATGATCGCCATGGGCTGGCCGGTCAACAGCCTTTGGGTGCTTGGCATCTTCCTGGCGATCGACCTGGTCTTCCAGGGCTGGAGTTTCATCGCCATCGGGCTGGCCTTGAAACGGTAAGCGACAGGCGATCAGAACGCGATTTCGGCGTCCAGTTGCGAGAGCGGGCGCACGCCCGCCAGCAGCGCCCTCGCCTCTGCCTCGTCCGTTTTCATCTGCGCCACCAGCGCGTCGAGGCCGTCGAATTTGAGTTCCGGCCGCAGGAAGCCGAAGAACGACACCTCACAGGTCTCGCCATAGAGATCGCCGGAAAAATCGAAGACGTAGGTCTCGAGCAGCGGCGCGCCATTGTCGTCGACGGTCGGGCGGCGGCCGAAGCTGGCGACGCCGTCATGAAGCGTGCCGTCGGCACGGCGGAAGCGGACGGCGTAGATCCCCTCCCTCAGGGCGGCTTCCGGCGAAAGCCGCATGTTGGCGGTCGGGTAACCGAGCGTGCGGCCAAGCTGCTGGCCGCCGACCACCTCGGCCTCGACGGTGAAACGGTAGCCGAGCAGGCCGGCGGCCTCCTCCACCTTGCCTTCGGCGAGCAGTCCACGGATGCGGCTCGACGAGACAACTTCGGCGCCTTCATCGCGGAAGGCGTCGACGAGGGTCACGCCGAAGCCATGCCGTTCTCCCGCCGCCATCAAGAAGGCCGGGCCGCCCTGGCGGTCCTTGCCGAAATGAAAGTCGAAGCCGGTAACGGCATGGTGGATGCCGAGATTCTTCTCCAGCACATCGGTCACGAAAGC
>NZ_RZRY01000166.1:0-10495 GCF_003998035.1 Mesorhizobium sp. M2A.F.Ca.ET.039.01.1.1
GCCCAGGATGGCGCAGTCCATGCCGGTCGCGCCGGCGGTGCCGGCGACCGTCATGCGGATCTCCTCGATATAGTCGGCGCGACCGCCTTCGGGGATACGCGAGACCGGCCGTCCGAGGATGTCGAGAACGTAGAAGCCGATCGAGCTGACGTCGAATTGGGGCATGGCTGACTTGACCTTTCGAATTCAATGGGCGGCGCGACGTAGGCCGAAGCTTGCGGCCAGCACCAGGAAGACGAGCACGCCGATGCCGACCTGCTGCCAGTAGAAATTCCAGCCGACCAAAAGCAGCCCGTTCTTGACGATGGCGAGCAGCAGCACGCCGAGCAGCGTGCCGATGACCGAAGGCTTGCGCTCGCGACTGAGCGTCGTGCCGATGAAGGTGGCGCCGATGGCGTCGAGCAGGAAGGCATTGCCGGAGAGCGGCACGTAGGACTTCACCGTCGCCGACAAGAGGATGCCGGTGACGCCGGCAAGCAGCGCGCACAGAACATGCACCATCGACAATTCGCGCGGCACGCGGATGCCGGAATACCAGGCCACGCCCGGCTGCGCGCCCATCGCCTGGACATAGCGGCCGAAGACCGAGCGATGCAGCAGGACATGAACGGCGAAGACAAGGACGATCAGCACGATGACCGGCGTCGGTACGCCGAACAGAGCGGTGCGGGCGATGGCGTTGAACTGGTCCGCTGCATAGCCGCTCGTGAGATAAATCGGCTGGCCGCCGCTGGTGGCGAGCTGCTGCGTGCTCTGGCCGATGAAGAGGACGCCGAGCGTCGCCAGGAACGGACTGATGTTAAGCCTGGTGATCAGGATCGCGTTGAGGATGCCGACGATCAAAGCGGCGCCGAGTCCGCCAGCGACGCCGACGATGCCGCTATAGCCGGCGGCCAGAAGCATGACGAAGATCATGCTTGCCATGTCGACCGAGACGCCAACCGAGAGATCGATGCCGCCCGACGAGATGACGATGGTGAGGCCGAGCGCCACGATCGCCAGCATGACGACATTGTTGACCAGCACGTTGAAGAGGTTGGCCGGCGTGAGAAAAGTCGGACTCGCCACCGAAAAGAAGATGACGATGGCCGCGAAGGCGATGAGCACACTGTATTTGGCGAGGAAGCCGCGCAGGCTCACCTTGGCGGTGGTTTCATTGGCCGAGATGCTCATCGCGAACCCTCCGAACCGCGGGCAAAGGATGTGATCGCCACCACCAGCAGGATCAGCGCGCCCTGCACGCCGTTGACCCAGTAGCTGGAGACGTTGAGCAGTTGGAAGCCGTTCGCGAGCAAGCCGATGAACAACACGCTGAGCAGCGTGCCCCCCATGGTCGGCACGAAGCGGCGCGAGAAGACGGTGCCGAGCAGCGCCGCCGCCAGCACCGACAGAAGCAGCTCGCCGGAGCCGGGCGTGCTGGCCGACAGGCGCGAGACGGTGAGGATGCTCGCCACCGCCGCGCAGAAGCCGCTCAGCACATAGGTGAAGGACACGTAGAACGGCACGCTGATGCCCGCCGCGCGCGCCGCTTCCGGGTGTCCGCCGACGGCGTAGAGCCTGAGCCCGAACGACGTGCCGTGAACGACCACGATCATGATGGCGGAGAAGACGATCAGCGCCCAGGCAAGCGCGGAGATGCCGAGGAAGCTGCCCGACACCAGCACGCCGAGCAGCGGGGAGGATGCGCCGACGACCGTGTTCTGGGTGAGGGTGAGTTCCATGCCGGCCGCGACATTGAGCACGGCAAGTGTTGCGAGCAGCGGCAGGATGCCGAGCCCGACCACGGCAAGGGCGTTCAGCGCGCCGACCGCCATGCCGACGGCAATGGCCGCGATCACCGAGAGGAAATCGCCATAGCCCATCGACAGAAGCGTCGCATAGATCGCGGCGCAAAGCCCCATATTGGCGGCGATCGAAAGGTCGATGCCACCTTCGGTGACGTCGGAGCCGCCGCCGATGATGACGGCGGTCATGCCATAGGCGAGCACGCCCAGGATCGCCGACTGCTCGACGACGTTGATCAGGTTGAAGGTCGAGGTGAAGCCCGGCGCGAAGACGACGAAATAAGCCATGATCGCGGCGAAGGCGGCGATCGCGCCGAGCCGCACGACGAGCGCGCCGAAGCGGCGGCCGGCGCTCTTGGCCGCGGCCTGCTTTTCGTCGGAAACACCGACGTCTGTGTGGAGGACAGTCGCGCTCATGCAGCCACTCCATCCATGGTCGAACGTGCGCCCGACGAAGCCGCCAGCAGCACATCGCTGTTCATCGCAGAACCGGAGAAGCTGCCGGCAAGCCGGCCGCGATAGACGACCAGCACGCGGTCGCAGACGCCGACCAATTCGAGCAGGTCGGAGGACAGAAGCAGGATCGCCGCGCCCTCGCCCGCCAGCCGATTGAGAAGATTGTAGATCTCGACCTTGGCGCCGACATCGACGGCCACCGTCGGCTCGTCCAGCACATAGACGCGCGACTGGCAGCTCAGCCATTTGGCGATCGCCACCTTCTGCTGGTTGCCGCCGGAGAGCTCGCGCACCAGCGCGTCGCGATGCGGTGTCTTGATCGACAGCTCCTTGATCAGACTGTCCACCGCCTGGTTCTCGCTGCCGCGGCTGACCAACCCGCTCTTGGAATAGCGGCGCAGGCTGGCCAGGGAAATGTTCTCGCGCACCGAAAGGCCGAGCGCCACGCCATGGGCGCGGCGGTCTTCCGGCAGCATGGCGATGCCGTCGCGCACCGCTTTGACGGGCGTCGACAGGGCAAGCTCCCTCCCCTCGACCTTGACCCGGCCGCCCTCGGCAGTCTTGAGGCCGAACAGGCACTGGACGATCTCCTTGGCGCCTGAGCCGAGCAGGCCGGTGAGGCCGACGATCTCGCCGGCGCGGACGTTGAAACCGATATTCTCGAAGCTGCCGCCGAGACGAAGCTTGGAAACCTCCAGCACCGGCGCGCCTAAATTGACCGAGCGCTTCGGGAACATCTCGCCGACATCGCGGGCGATCATCATCGCAATGATCTCGTCGATCGGCGTCTGACGCGGGTCGACCGTGCCGACATCGGTGCCGTTGCGCATCACGGTGACGCGGTCGCAGAGCTTCTCGATTTCCTGCATGTAGTGGGAGATGAAGACCACGGCGATGCCGTCGTCGCGCAGCCGGCGCAGCACGTCGAACAGGCTGTCGACCTCGCGCTTGACGAGCGCCGCCGTCGGCTCGTCGAGCACCAGCACCGAGGCTTTTTGCGCCAAGGCGCGGGTGATCTGCACGACCTTCTGCTGCGCCGTGGTGAGATCTTTCACAAGCGTTCCGGCCGGCAGTTCCATGCCGAAGAAGCGCTTCAGCAGGTCCGCGGCCCTGCGCTCCATGGCGCGGCGGCTTACGAACGGGCCAAGGCCGATCTCATGGCCGAGGAACACGGCCTCGCCGACCGTCGCGGTAGGCACCAGCAGCCTGTCCTGGTGGATGAAGTGCACGCCGAGCTTTTCGACCGAGGCCGGTGTCAGCGAAGTTACGGTCTCGCCGTTGATGAGGATCGAGCCGCTGTCCGGCTTGATGATGCCGGCCAGCACCTTGATGATGGTCGACTTGCCCGCGCCGTTCTGGCCGACAAGGCCGAGGATCGAGCCGCGCGCGATCTCGAGGTTCGCGTTTTCCAAGGCGCGTACCGGACCGAACCGTTTCGAAATGCCTGTCATCGATACAGCAATGTCACGCTTTGCTGTCTGCATGGCCGTCAATCCTGGTTGGATGTGACGGGCAGCCACATGGGCGCGGCTGCCCGCCGTTTCGTTCCGTCCTATTTAACGCCAGCCTTCTCGGCGGCGTCGAGGAACGGCTTTCCTTTTTCGACGGCATTTTCCTTGTTGATCAGCACCGAAGGCACGAAAGTGAAGGGCGGCACCTTCTGGCCGGCCAGATATTTCGCGGCATTGTCGACCGAGGTCTTGCCGATCTCATAGGGCTGCTGCGCCGCGACCGCGCCGGCCGGCGACTTCGGATCCATCACCATCTTGATGACTTCAGGGCTGCCGTCGATGCCGTAGGTCTTGACCTCGTTGCGGCCGGCGGCTTCGACCGCCTGCGTGGCGCCGATCTGCGGCACGTCCCAGCAGGCCCAGACCGCGCCGATCGAACCCTTCTCGGGCGACTTGGTCAGCATGTCGGTGACGTTGGAATAGGCGCTCTGCACCGTGTTCGGAATGACGTCGCGCAGCTCGGGCTCGACGATCTTCACATCCGGGAACGAGGTCAGCACATATTTCAGCTGATCGTAGCGGATCTTGCAGACCGGCACGCTGTAGAAGCCGTTGAAGACCAGCACATTGCCCTTGCCGCCCATGTCGGCGACCATCTGCAGCGCGATCTCGGCGCCGATATTGTAGTTGTTGGAGGTGGTGTTGTTGATGGCGTGCGGCGTCGCGGTATCGACCGTGAACAACGGGATGCCGGCGTCGCGGATCTTCTGCAGCCACGGGTTCAGCACTTCGAGATTGCCGAGCTGCTCGATGATCGCGTCCGGCTTCTGCGCGATCAGCGTCTGCAGCTGCGCGATCTGCTGCTGGTCCTTGCGGCCGGCGTCGAGCGCGATGACTTCACCGCCGAGCTCCTTGACGCGGTCCTGGATGCCTTTGAAGGCCATCAGGTCCCAATAATGGTCGGTGCCGATGGCGGAGACGCCGATGCGCTTGCCTTTGAGCGACAGTTCCTCAGCGCTGGCGCCCGAGATGGCGGCCAGGCTGCAAGCCGCCGCCAACCCCAGAGCGAGCGCCTTGACGAGGCCTTTCATCGAATTTGTCATTTCATTTCCTCCCTTGTTGATCGCTCCGGGCCTTCCCGGAGGATATGCGAAACAGTCAGTTGCTGCTCCAGCCCTTTGTTGGTCGCTTCGGGCAGAGCCCTCCGCTCAGGCAGCGGCGTCATTGTCGCGCAGGCCGTAGCTCGCCATGCGCTTGATGACGTTTTCGATCTCCTCGTCGGACAGGATTGGCGGCTCGCCGATCTGCAGGGCGCCGTGATACTGGCGCGCCAGCGTCTCGACCTCGACGGCCAGCCACATCGCCTGGGCGAGGCTCGACCCGACGGCGATCATGCCGTGCTGGGCAAGCAGGCAGGCCTTGCGGCCGCGCAATGCCTCCACCGCGTGCGCCGAAAGCTCCGCCGTGCCGAAGGTGGCGTAGGGTGCGCAACGAATGTCGCTGCCGCCGGCGACCGCGACCATGTAATGGATCGCCGGTATCTTCCGGCCCATGATGGCGATCGTCGTGCAATAGGTCGGATGCGCGTGGACGACTGCGTTGATCTCGGGCCGCGCCTTCATGATGTCGAGATGGAAACGCCATTCGCTGGATGGCGGCAGGCGTCCGTCGACCTCGCCGTCCCAGCTCATGAAGACGATGTCCTCGGGCACCAGCGTGTCATATGGCGTGCTCGTCGGCGAGATCAGCATGCCCTCGCCATGGCGGCAGCTGATGTTGCCTGATGTGCCCTGGTTGATGCCGAGTGCGTTCATCTCGATGCAGGCGTCGATGATGGCCTGGCGCACATCTCGGTCCGAAACGGTCATGCGATATTCCAATCCTTGCTCAGTCCGTCACCAGGCCGTGTAGCCGCCATCGATCGACAGGATCGCGCCCGTCACGTAGCTCGAGGCCGGCGACGCCAGGAACAGGATCGCCGAAGCGATCTCCTGCGGCGTGCCCAGCCGGCCCATCGGCGTCATGTCGATCCAGGTGTTGAAGAGTTCGGGACGCTCGCGCATCTTCAGCGTCATGTCGGTGCCGACATAGCCCGGCGCCAGCGCGTTGACGCGCACGCCTGACTTCGCCCACTCGACCGCAAGCGCCTTGGTCATCATGTGCACGGCGCCCTTGCTCACCATGTAGGACGGCGCGGTCTGCGGACGGTTGATGATCAGCCCCGACATGGAACCCAGATTGACGATCGAGCCCTTCTTGCGGTCGACCATCGAACGGCCGAAGGCGCGCGAGGCCCAGTAGACGCCGTTGACGTTGACATCCATCACCAGGCGCCATTCTTCGTCCGGCGTGTCGAGCGCGGTGTTGAGGCGCGCGATGCCGGCGCTGTTGACCAGGATATCGACCTGGCCGAAATCCGCGGCGACTGCGGTTGCCGTCGCCTCGACGGCTTGCGGATCGGTAACGTTCAACACGCGGCCATCGACGCTCGCGACGCCAGCGGCCTGGAGCGCCTCGGCAGCGGCCTTCAGCCCATCCGCATTCATGTCGAGCAGGACGATCCTCGCGCCGCAAGTCCCCAGCGCCTTGGCGGCCTCGAGACCGATGCCGCTGGCGCCGCCGGTGACGACGGCAACCTCGCCCGTCAGGTCGAATTGCGACCGGTAATCCATGCACGTCCTCCATCAGGACAGGCTTGAGCGCGGGCAAAACGCTGCCCTCGCCGCCGAAGCGGCGCCGCAAGCCGGCCGTCCTGATAATGCCTCCGGGGTCAGGCTCCTCCCGACCCCATGACAGGGACGTTACAGAAGCTTCCCGGGTCCGTCAATCTGGTTATAACCAGAAAACGGAATCTTTTTTGGATGTGCGCAATTCAGGTGCGATCGACACCGTTCACCGTCGCCGACGGCTGCTCGACCGCCATGTGGATGCGGGCGACAGAGGAGTTGTAGAAGGCCTCGTAATATTCAAGCGCGGCGCCGTCGGAATCATAGGCGATCGACTCGATCTCGATCAGCGGCGTGTTGGCGGCGACACCCATCTGATCGGCTTCTTCCTTGGTGGGAAGCGCGGCACGCAGCCAGCGGTCGGCACGCTTCACCGTCAGGCCGAAGACGGCGCGGATGGTGCCGAAGATCGACTGGTTTTCCGACAGGATGTTCTCCAGCCCCGGGACCCGATGCCCCGGCAGGCTGATACGCGTCATGGTGATCGGCGTGCCGTCGGTCATGTAGACGCGGCTGATGCGGACCACGCTGCCATTGGCGGGAATGCCGAAGACCTTGGACTCCTTCTCGCTCGGCGGGCAGCGGTAGATCTCCAGCGTGCGGGTCGAGACCTTGTGGCCCTTCGCGGTCAAATCGTCGAACACGCCGAGATTGGCGGTCATGAAGTCGACATGCTCGCGGGGAGCGGCGACGAACATGCCCTTGCGCGGCATCTTGATGATGCGGCCTTCATTGGAGAGCGATCCGATCGCGGCGCGCACGACGGGACGAGAGACGCCGAAGAAATCGCAAAGCGCCTGTTCCGAGGGAATGCGCGAATTGGCTGCCAGCAGACCGGTGTTGATCGCCTCCTCGACTTGGTTGCGCAGCTGCACCCAGAGCGGGGCCGCCTCGTCGCGGTTGAGCTGAACCTTGGAGCCGATCGAGCGGAAAGCCTCGGCCGCCTCGGCATCTTCCTGGTCGTAACGAGGACGCCCGCGCGTTCTGGTTGCCTGTTCCATTCGGGTCCCGCCGCAAATCATTTGCCGCGACTCAAAAAGCGGCAGCGCCTCCCTACCGGAGGCCGCCCGCCATTTTCACGCTCTCCGGCAAGTTTCGCAACCATAGCATGGCGGCGGCCCCCAGAAGCGGTCCGGGAACCAGGAGCAGGAAGGCCCAGCGCCAGCCGCCGATGAAGTCGGCGAAGCGCGGCGTCAGCCAGATGGCAAGCACCGTCAGCGCGAAACCGGCGCCGAGCTGCACGGACAGAGCGGTACCAACGAAGCGGCGGTCGGTAAGCTCGGTGACGGCGGCGGAGAACTGCGCCGAATCACCGATCACAGACACGCCCCAGACGATGGCCACCAGCATGAACAGCCAGAGCGGTCCGGTGAACAGAAAGCCCATCAGCAGCGCGCAGCTTCCCGAGACGAGCATCATGCCGGCGGTGGTGGCGGTGCGGCCGATCCGGTCCGACAGATAGCCGCCGAGCAGACATCCCAGAATGCCGGATGCCACAACGAAGAAGGTCGCGAGCGAGGCTGTGGCGGCTGTTCCGATCGCCTGCGCCTCGAAGGCCGCGCGCGTATAGGCGAGCAGCCAGGCCCACATGGCATAGAGCTCCCACATGTGGCCGAGATAGCCGAGATTGGCGAGGAGCAGCGGCTTTTCGCGAAACACCTGGCCGATGCGCGAGGGCTCGAAGATAGCCTTGCCGAAGGGATAGGGTCCTTCCTTCGCGAACAGCAGGAAGAGCAGCGCGCCCGCAGCGGTGGCCACGCTTGCCGCGGCGACTACGGGCCGCCAGTCGAGCACGGTCGAGACGGCGCGGAAGAGATGCGGCAGCGCCGAACCGACTGTGAGCGCGCCGATGACCGCGCCGAGCGCCAGTCCCCTGTCGCGCGCGAACCAGGTGGCGACCAGCTTGAGCGCCGGCGGATAGACGCCGGCAAGTGCGGCGCCGGTGACGATGCGCGCGGCGATCACACCGCCCGGCCCGGGATGGAAGAGCAGCGTCGCGTTGGCTAAAGCAGCGACGAGGGCTGCTGCCGCCATCAGGCGGCTCAGCCGTACAAGGTCCGGCAAATTGACCAGGCTCGCCACCAGCGCGCCGATGACGAAGCCGACCTGGACGCCATTGGTCAGCCAGGCTTCGGCGCTGGCGCCCAGCGCCAGCTCCTGCTTCAATTCGGGAAGGATTGCGGTCGCCGAGAACCACGTGGTCAGCGACAGGACGACCGCCAGGCAAAGCAGCGACAGCACGCGCCAGCGCTCGCTGTCGGCCGCCATGCCAAGCCGGCCGCCCCCGACCGTGCTCATGCGCCTTGCAGCGGTACGGTGAACACCGTGGCCGTGCCGGTCAGGCAAAGCTCGCCCTGGCCGTTGCGCACGCTGGTCTCGATCTTGCAGATCGGCTTGTCGGGGCGCACTTCCTTGACCTCCACGCGGCCGGTGATCTCCTCGTCAACGCCAACGGCCTTGACGAACTTCCAGGCCACTTCGAGGAACACGGTCCCGGGGCCGGGCAGATCCTCGGCGACCAACGCGTTGAGGATGCCGGAGGTGACGCCGCCCTGCACGATGAGCTTGCCGAACACCGACTTCTCGGCCAGCGCGCGGTCGTAGTGCAGGGGATTGCGATCGCCGGTGATGCCGGTGAAGGCCTCGATGTCGCTCATCCTTGTGCGTCGCGTGCGCTCGGCGAAGGCGCCGACCTGCGGACGGCCTTTCACGACACCCACCCAACCGTCCTTCGTTTCGATGCTCATTGCGGCTTCTCCTCTGCTCTGGGTTCGACTGGTCTGAAGGCCGGCAGGACACGGCCGCCGATGGCGGTCGGCGCAAGCAACAGCATGTCTCCGATCTGTTGCGGCCGTGTGCCGGGCAGGATGAAGCTCAGCATCGTCGGGCCTTCGGCCAATTCGACCAGGCCGACCACATACGGTGCCGCGGGCAGCCAGCCGGGATGGCCGGGTTTATGCACCTTGGAAAAGGATTTGAGCCGTCCCCTGCCCGATGCGTCTTTCCAGACCAGCCGCTTGCTCCAGCAATGCGGGCAGATCGGGCGCGGATAGAAGACGGCCTTGCCGCAACCCTCGCAATGCTGGATGGTCAGCCGGCCCTCGGCGGCGGCATCCCAGAACGGCCTGGACAGCGCGGTGATCGTCGGGCCAGGGGTTTTCAGGGTGTTGAGATCGACGGACATCAGGCGGCCCCCAACACCAGGGCGGTCGCTTCGCTCATCGTCGCGCCATTGCCGGTGACCAGCGCGAGCCAAGCCTTGCCGATCTGGCGTTCACCCGCCTCCCCGCGCAGCTGGCGTACCGCTTCGACGACATGGGTCATGCCGCCGGCAAGGTCGGGCTGGCCGAAGCCGAGCTGGCCGCCATGTGTGTTGAGCGGCTTGTCGCCCTTGTGCGAAAGGTCGTGGTCGCCGAGCCACGCGCCGAACTGGCCCGGCGCGCAGAGGCCGGCATCCTCGATCGTCGTCGCAACCATGATCGTGTAGCAGTCGTAGAGCGACAGAAGGTCCATCTCGTCAGCCTTCGTGCCGGACTGAGCGAAGGCCCTTGCCATTGCGCTCTTCAGCGGACCGGAAGTCAGGTGTGGGGCCTGGCTGACCGCGCGGTGCGTGACCTTCTCGCCGGCGCCGAGCAGATGGACAGGTGGCCTGCGCAACGACCGCGCGCGTTCGGCCGAGGTGACGACGACCGCTTCGCCGCCGGCGACCGGCATGACGATTTCGAGGAGATGCAGCGGCGAGGCGATCATCGGCGAGGCAAGCACCGCTTCGACATCGGCCGGCTTGCCATAGAAGATGGCGTCGGGGTTGAGCTGCGCGCTGGCGCGCGCCGCCGCGGCGATCAGCGCGAAATCTCGCGCGGTCGAGCCGTATTCCGCCATATGCGCCTGCATCAGCAGCGCATAGGAGATGTTGGCGCCCGAAGCGCCGAAAGGCACGTCGAACTCGCGGATCGGATTGCGGTTGGGCGAGCGGGGTGCAACCTCCTCGCGGTTGTTGGCGAGCACGCACAGCACCGCCTCGCACATGCCGGCCTCGATCGCGGCCGCCGCGCGCCAGACCATGCCTGCGCCGGAC
>NZ_RZRY01000167.1:0-10487 GCF_003998035.1 Mesorhizobium sp. M2A.F.Ca.ET.039.01.1.1
GGGCTATCTGCAGGAGCAGACCGCGGCCGACGGCAGCGACGTCAAGCAGGGCGACCTGCTCTACCGGATCGCGCCGGAGGATTATCAGGCCGCGCTCGACCAGGCGAAGGCGCAAGTGCAGCGCGATACCGCGACGCTGGAATATGCAAAGTCCAATCTCGGCCGCGGCACCGACCTCGCCAAGGCCGGCTATCTCGACAAGGACAGCTTCGACCAGCGCACCAGCAATCTGCGCACGGCCCAGGCCGCCCTTGCCGTCGACCAGGCGGCGGTGCGGACAGCCGAGCTCAACCTTGGCTATGCCGAGATCAAGGCGCCATTCTCGGGCCGGATCGGCCGCAACCAGGCTTCGGTCGGCACGCTGGTCAGCGTCGCCGGCACGGTGCTCAACACGCTGGTGCAGCTCGACCCGATCTATGTGACCTTCAACCCGAGCGAGACCGATCTCGTGCAGATCGAGCAGGCGAGGGCCAACGGTCCGATCGCCGTCGACGTGCTGTTGCCCGGCGAGACCAAGCCCAGCCAGAAGGGTGAGCTGACCTTCATCGACAACACGATCGACCATTCGACCGGCACGATCACGGCGCGCGCCACGATCGGCAATGCCAAGTTCACGCTGCTGCCCGGGCAATATGTGCGGGTGCGGCTGCATGTGAAGGAGCAGCCCAACACGCTGATGGTGCCGCAGGTGGCGCTGGGTTCCAGCCAGCTCGGCAAGTACCTTTATGTCATCGGCAAGGGCAACACCGTCGATCAGAAGCTGGTGTCGCTTGGGCCGACCGACGGCGACCTGATTTCCGTGACCTCCGGCATCTCCGAGACCGACCAGGTGATCACGGGCAATCTGCAGAAGATCGGACCCGGAATGCCGGTTTCTCCCTTGCCGCAACCGAAACCGGCCAGCTGATAACCCCCATCAGTTTCCGGTCCGACGGTGCCCTCGACTCCCACGTCGAGGGCGCCGTTTTGTTATGAGGGTTCAGTCGGTTCCCGATGCCGGTTCCGTACGGGGCCTGCCGGGACTGCTCGCCAGCAATTCGACCAGGCCGGCAATGTCGGCGCGTTCCGCCTTCGCCGGCAGCATGAAGGCGCAATAGGGCTGGCCGAGGCGGACGGAGACGGCAGACAGCGCGATCAACCGACCTGCTTCGAGATCGGCGCTCGCCATGATCCGTTGGCCGAGCGCTATCCCCAGCCCCAGCCGCGCGGCGCCGATCGCCAGGCTGGACAGGCCGACGCGGCGGCCATGCGACGGGTCGGGCGCGCGGTTGCCGCCCGCGGCGGCGAACCAATCCGCCCAGCTCGGATGCGAGGCGTAGTTCGGCCCCCAGTTGGTGTGGATGAAATGGCTCTCATGCACATCGGCGAGGGTGGGCGACCCGTTCCCGTAGCGCTGCCAGAAGTCGGGGGCTGCGACCGGCAGCACCTCGTCATGGACGAGCCTGACCATTTTCAGCGCCGGATAGTGGTAATCGCCATATGAGATACGCAGGTCGATGTTCTGGCGCACCACATCGACGGGATCGTCCTCGACGCGGACATCGATAGCCATTTGCGGAAAGCCGTCGAGCAGCACCGCCAGTCGCGGCGCCAGCCAAAGCTCGGCAAGCGAGAAGGGCACGCTCACCACGAGACGCGTGCGCAAGCCGCCTTCCAGCATGCGCCGGCCGACCGCCGCGATCTCGCCCAGCGCATGCGCCGTCTGCGGATAGATGGCGTGGCCGGCATCGGTCAGCGCGATGCGGTTGCCGTTGCGCACGAAGAGCTGCTTGCCGAACCAGTCTTCCAGGTTGCGGATCTGCTGGCTGACTGCGGCCGAGGAGACGCCAAGCTCGCCGGCGGCAAGCGTGAAGGAGCCGGCGCGGGCCGCGACCTCGAAGGCCCGCATTGCATTCAAAGGCGGAAGCTTTTCCACGCACCATCCTCGAAAGATTTTCTTGGGAGAGCCTAACAATTTTCCCCGTTGCCGCAAAGATTTCCTTGCGGTGTAGTGACCTCAGATTTTGGAGGACGCTATGATCGAAACCATTCTCGACCTGGACCGCTATCCGCTGCACCGCGAGGGCAGCCCTGAATGGCAACGGCTGGTCGACGAGTCCAAGGCCGCGCTTGCGGCCAACGGCATGTTCAACCTGGAAGGGCTCCTGCGCCCCGGCATCGCCGAGAAGGCCGTCGCCGAGATCCGGCCGGTGATGGACACGCGCTCGCATGTCCACAGGCGCATGCACAACATCTATTTCAAGCCGTCGATCCCGGAATTGGCGCCCGACCATCCGGCGCTGCGCAAGGTCGAGACGATCAGCCATACGGTCTGCGCCGACCAGATCGCCAGCAGCACTGTGCTTTCGATCTATGAATACGAGCCGCTGGTGCGGTTCCTGGCGGCGACGATGGACAAGCCGAAACTGCATGTCATGCAGGATCCGCTGGCCCGGGCCAACGTCATGGGCTACCGGGCGGGCGAAGCGCTCAACTGGCATTTCGACCGCTCGGAATTCACCACGACGCTGTTGCTGCAGGCGCCCGAGCGCGGCGGCGACTTCGAGTACCGCACCGACCTGCGCTCGGACTGCGACCCGAATTATGACGGGGTCGCCAAGCTGCTCGAGGGGCGCGACCCTGAAGCAAAAATCCTGCGCATCAAGGCCGGCACGCTCAACGTCTTCCGCGGCAAGAACACCGCGCATCGCGTCACCACGGTCGAGGGCAATCGCGAGCGAATGATCGCGGTGTTCTCCTACTACGAACGTCCCGGCGTGATGTTCACCGATGAGGAGCGGATCGGCTTCTACGGCCGTGCCGCTTGAGACTCGCCAGAGCGATTTTGAAACAGTTTCCACAACTCGCCGATCTCGGTCAAAAAGCTCTTGTTAGATTGTCGACAATCTGCTTGTCTTGCAGAAATTCCTCCCGGGGGTCGACCTATGGCAAAGCTGGATTTCGGTCCGATCGCGGATACGACGCGCAGGGCGGAGATCGTCGCCCTGCTCAGGCGCGCCATCCTGACCGGACAGCTGGAACCGGGGCAGAAGCTCAACGAGCTCAGGATTTCGGAACAGATGCGGGTGAGCCGCGCGCCGCTGCGCGAGGCGATGCGCGAGCTGGTGCAGGAAGGCATCCTGACCAGCATCCCCTATGCCGGAACCTTCGTCATCGACGTCACGGCCAAGGACATCATCGATGCCTATTCGCTCAACAAGGTGCTCGATGAATTCGCCATCGAGCTTGCCTGGCCGCAGCGCGACCCACGCTTCCTGGATGAGCTGGACCGCCGCCACGAGGCGGTGAAGCAGGCGACGCGGGCGGTGGACACCACGCGCCAGATCGAGACGGCGCTGCAGCTGCACGGGCTGATCTACGAGTGGGCCGACAATTCGGTGCTGCTCGAGACCTGGCAGCGGCTGACGAGCCGGCTGCAGATGTACTTCGCCCTGCATCAGCGGGCGCGCAACGAACCGGTGCCGGCCGAGGATGTGCACGAAACCTATGTGGCGCTGCTCAAAGGCGCCGACATGCGCGCCGCCCAGCGCCATGCGCGCGAGCATATCGATCTCGATTTCGAAGAGCTGCTTTCATACGCGCGCGGCCTCGAAAAGCGCACATCGAAGAACTGACAGACGGACAGCAAAGTGAAGATCGAGAGCATCAAGGCCTACCATGTCGTCCAGCCCTTCGTGGACGGGCCTTACCGCATGTCCAAGGGACGCGTCGCCGACTGTTTCGATGCGGTGATCGTCGCCATCACCTCCGACAGCGGTGTGACCGGCTGGGGCGAGATGGCGCCGCTCGGCAATTTCTATTCGGCCGCCTTCCCGGCGGGAGCGCGCGCGGGCGTGCCGGAAATCGCGCCGCATCTCATCGGCCAGGATCCGCGCGGATTTGCCGGCATCGGCCGGCTGATGGACACGGTGTTCAAGGGCCACCCTTACATCAAGTCGGCGCTCGACATGGCGTGCTGGGATCTCGCCGCTCGCGCGGCCGACATGCCGCTGGTGACCATGCTCGGCGGCCGCGAAAGCGATATGGCGGAGACCTATCGGGTCGTCACCCACGGCACGCTCGATCAGATGGCGGCTTTGGCCAAGCGGATCCTTTCCGAGGGCTGCCGCCGTCTGCAGGTCAAGGTCGGCGGCAATGTGCATGACGACATCGAGCGGGTGACGACTGTCGCCTCGGCGGTGCCCAAGGGCACGGTGATCTTCTGCGACGCCAATGCCGGCTGGACGCCCTACCAGGCGCGCCAGTTCGCCGACGCCACGCGAGGCATCGACTACACGTTCGAGCAGCCCTGCACCACTCTGGATGAGAACATGTCGGTGCGCCGCATGCTCGACAAGCCAATGGTGCTGGACGAATCCGTCACGTCCCTCGGCGAGATGCTGGAAATCCACCGCCGAGGTGCCGCCGACGGGCTGACGCTGAAGATCTCGCGGCTCGGCGGCGTGACACAGACACGGCTGATCCGCGACGTCGCCGTGGACCTCGGCTTCATGATCACCGTGGAAGACACAGGCGGCGCCGAGATCGACACCGCCGCCGTGGCGCATCTGTCGCTGTCGACACCGGCAGAGCGCCGGCTGCATGCCATCGCCTTCCACGAATGGGTCACGGTGCGCACGGCAAGGAACGCGCCACCGGTGACCGGCAGCCATATGGGCATTCCCGACGGCCCCGGCCTCGGCATCGACGTGGATCCGGGCCTGCTCGGCGAACCCTTCTTCGAGATCGGCTGACATGAAGATCAGGCGCGTCAAGGCAACCCCGATCAATTACCGGCTGGAGGCCCCTTATGTCTGGGTCTTCGGCGAGCTCGACGGCTTTTCGCCGACCATCGTCGAGGTCGAGACCGAGGACGGGCTTGTCGGCATCGGCGAGGCGCCGGCGCCGGGCGCGGCGGCCATTGTCAACGACGTGCTGGCGCCGAGGCTTGTTGGCCGTGACGCCTTCGACATCGCCGGCGCGGAGGAAGTCTGCCTGCCATTCTGGAGCGGCGTGCAGTCGACCAACGACCGCACCCGCATCATGGCTTTCGGCGCCATCGAGATGGCGCTGTGGGACCTGCGCGGCAAGGCGTGGAAGCAGCCGCTTTACCAATTGCTCGGCGGCGCGGTGCGCAAGGACATCCCCTTCACCGACTATTTCTCGCTGCGCGGTGATGGCGCCAGTGTCAAGGGCGAGAAGACGCCGGAGGAAGTCGCCGACTATTGCGTCGAACTTTATGAGCGCCACGGCACGACCTTCTTCGAGGGCAAGTTCTCGACGCATGATCCGAAAATTTCGATGAAGATGGTCGAGCTGATCCGCAGGAAGCTTGGCGGCGGCGCGATGATCCGCATCGATTCCAACCAGGCCTATTCGCTGGCGACCGCCAGGCAGTTGGCGCGGCCGCTGGAGGAGCTCGGCGTACGCAACTGGGAGGACCCGGTCGCGACCATCAAGGAGATGCGCGAGCTGCGTCGTCACACCTCGATCCCGTTCTCGACCCATAACATCGACGTCGCGCGGGCGATGGAGCTGAAGGTGCCGGATGCCTTCGTCGGCAACCCGACGGCGCATGGCGGCATCAACCGCATGCTGCGCTTCGTTGGCGCCTGCGAGCATGCCGGCATCGACTACTGGTGCTACAGCGGCGACACTGGCATCGGCAGCGCCTGCTACCTGCATCTGTGCGCCGCGCTCGGCTGGATCAGGGAACCCAACCAGTCGCTGTTTCGCATGCAGCCGATGGACATCATCGAAGAAGGCCCGTTCGCGCCCAAGAACAACACCGTGCCGGTGCCGGAAGGCCATGGCCTCGGGGTCACGCTGTCGCAAGAAAGGCTCGCCGCCTGCCATCGCGATTTCGTCGAGAACGGCCCCTGCAACAAATATCACGACCCGGAAAAGCCCGAGGCCTATCGCAGACTGCCGCTGAATTAGGAGGATGTCGAAAAGCTAGCAGGACTTATCCGGAAAAAGGCGGCCACAAGTCGCCTGGCCGACAGACAATTCATCAAGAAAATCTGACTTTTCCGTCCCAACCAGCGGATGGATCGGTCGGAACCGCATGCTACTGTATATCGACCGATACTGATGAGTGCCGGGACAGGAGAACTCCACGGAACTCATCAGTTGGAATGCACTCGCCAACCACAACAACTGGGGAAAGGGCATAGACCCATGAGCAAGAACTATCGCATTCTCGATCTGCTGCGGCGTGGCCGCACGCCCCTCGAAAACCATCTGATCGACGGCCTTGTCGACGGCCGCCTCAGCCGCCGCGAATTCGTCCGCCACGGCAGCCTGCTCGGCCTGTCGCTGCCGCTGCTCGGCCGCATCGGCATGGCCGCCGGCTTCGGCGCGACGCCTTCGCTCGCTCGCGCCGCAGGTGCTGCCGGCGGCACCATTCGCGTCGGCAGCAGCGTGCCGGCCGCGGCGATCGATCCCGTCACCATCGCCGACGCCGGCGGCCTGCTCGTCATGCAGCAAGTGGCAGAATTTCTTTGCGTCGACGGCCCGGACCTGGTGCTGAAGCCGGCGCTGGCGGAAAGCTGGAAGCCGAATGCCGACGGCACGGTGTGGACCTTCACGCTGCGCAAGGGTGTCAAGTTCCACTCGGGCGGCGAGATGAAGGCCGAAGACGTGGTGGCCAGCATCGACCGGCTCGCCGATCCGGCCAACTCGTCCAACGCGCTGTCGGTGTTCAGCGGCATCCTGCAGAAGGGCAACACCAAGAAGGTCGACGACTACACGGTCGAATTCCATCTCGATGCGCCGAACGGCAACTTCCCCTATATGGTGTCGTCCGACAACTACAACGCCGTCATCATCCCGGCGAGCTACAAGGGCGACTACGAGAAGAGCTTCGACGGCACCGGTCCGTTCAAGCTGGAAAAATACACGCCCAAGGTCGGTGCGTCCTTCGTGCGCAACGACGACTACTGGGGCGACAAGGCCCTGCCGGATCGCACCGAGTTCACCTTCTTTACCGACATCCAGCCGCAGATCCTGGCGCTGCAGGGCGGCCAAATCGACATCATCAACCAGATGCCGGTGCTGGCGGGCGTTGCGCTCCTCAACGATCCGAATTTTGAGATCATCAGCCTGAAGTCGGTGGCTCATCAACAACTGCATATGCATTGCGACGAAGGTCCGACGAAGGACGCGCGCGTGCGCCGCGCCATCGCGCTCTGCCTGGACCGCGAGAAGCTCGCCGCAGGCCTGATGAAGGGACGCGCGGCACTCGGCAACGACAGCCCCTTCGCCGCCGTCTACCCCTCGACCGACACCAGCGTGCCGCAGCGCAAGCAGGACATCGCCCAGGCCAAGCAGCTGATGGAAGCGGCCGGACTCGCCCAGGGCTTCAAAATGACGCTCACCACCGAGCGCTATCTGGAAATCCCGGAATACGCCCAGCTCATCCAGAACTGGGTCAAGGAAATCGGCATCGAGCTCGAGCTCAACATCCTCGACCAGGGCGCCTATTACGGCGATGCCGTGTTCGGCAAGTCGAACTGGCTGGATTCGGCGATGGGCATCACCGACTACGGCCACCGCGGCGTGCCCAACGTCTATCTGGCGGCCCCCTTGAAGAGCGACGGCACCTGGAATGCCGCCCACTTCAAGAACAAGGACTACGACCAGATGGCGGCGAGCTATATCGCGGCCCTCGACCTCGAGGCGCAGAAGGCCACTGCCGGCAAGATCCAGAAACTCCTGCTCGAGGAAACGCCGGTGGTCTTCGGCTATTTCTACGATTATCTGACGGCGACGGCGAAAGGCGTGACCGGTGTGCAGCCCACCGCCATGTCGCAGCTGTTCCTCGACAAGGCGTCGAAGGCCTGACGAGAGCGAACAAGCATATCCCTGACGGCCGGCTCTCCACGGAGAGCCGGCTCCAATAGGAGTATTCGCCATCCTCGTCTTCCTTGTCCGGCGCCTGGCTCTGTCGCTCGTCACGCTGTTTTTGCTCAGCGTCATGGTCTTCCTTGGCGGCCAGGTGCTGCCGGGCAATGTCGGGCGCGCCATATTGGGGCCGTTCGCCGACCAGCGCGCCGTCGATGCGCTCAACCACTCGCTCGGCGTCGACCGGCCACTGCTCGTCCAGTACGGCACCTGGATCTGGAATTTCCTGCATGGCGACATGGGCACGTCCTACATTTTCCGCGCGCCGGTCGCCCCCTTCGTCATCGATGCTCTGGGCAATTCGCTGAAGCTGGCATTGATCGCCTTTGTGCTGGTGGTGCCGATCGGCATCCTGGGCGGCGTCATCGCCGCGCTCAATCTCAACCGGCCGCTTGACCGCATCATCAGCCTCGGCGGCCTGTCGGTGACGGTGCTGCCGGAATTCGTCACCGGCATCATCCTGATCCTGATCTTCGGGGTGTGGCTGCGCTGGCTGCCGATCGCCGCCGCATGGCCGAAAGGCGCCGGCTTCTTCACCCAGATCTATTACCTTATCCTGCCCTCGCTGCCGCTGTTCCTGGTGCTGTTCGGCTATATTGCCCGCATGGCCAGGTCCGGCATGATCGAGGCGCTCGATTCCGACTATACGCGCACCGCCGTGCTCAAGGGCCTGCCCTGGCGGACGGTGATCTGGCGCCATGTGCTGCGCAACGCGCTGCTGCCGACCATCACGGTGATCGCCACCCAGACCGGCTATCTGATCGGCGGCCTGGTGGTGATCGAGACGCTGTTCCGCTACCAGGGCATCGGCTCGCTGATCTTCACCGCCGCGCGCGGCAAGGATTTTCCGATGCTGGAAGCCGGCATTCTCACCATCGGCATCGTCTATGCGGTGGCGACCTTGGTCGCCGACTTCCTCTATTCCGTGCTCAATCCGCGCATTCGGCTGGGGGCAGAGCAATGAGCGCGACGGACGGCCCGTCCCTTCCCGCAGTCCAGGATACTGTTGCGCGGCGCAGCGCTTGGGGCGAGGTGCTGCATTCGCTCGTGAGGTCCCCCACGTTCCTGACCGGCCTGGGCATCCTGCTGTTCTGGGTCATCTGCGCGCTGTTCGGCGAACATTTCGTGCCCTACGATCCTCTCGACGCCGACATCATCAACACGCTTGCGCCGCCATCGGCCGACCACTGGTTCGGCACCGATCAGCTCGGCCGCGACGTCTTCTCACGCGTCATCGTCGGCTCCCGCGACATCCTGACCGTGGCGCCGCTGGCGACGATCCTTGCGACTATCGCCGGCACCGCGCTCGGCCTGGTCATCGGCTATTTCCGCGGCATCGTCGACGACATCGTCAGCCGCGTGCTGGAAGCCTTCATGGCGATCCCAGTGGTCATCATCGCGCTGCTCGCCATCGTCGCGCTCGGCACCTCGAAGATCACCGTCATCGTCGTCATCGGCCTGAGCTTCGCGCCGATCATCGCCCGCACGGTGCGCTCGGCGGTGCTGGCCGAACGCGAGCTCGACTATGTCGCCGCGGCAAAGCTGCGCCATGAAGGCGCGCTGCACACGATGTTCGTCGAGATCCTGCCCAACGTCATCCCGCCGATCCTGGTCGAGACGACGGTGCGGCTGGGCTACGCCATCTTCGCCGTGGCCACGCTTTCCTTCATGGGCTTCGGCATCCAGCCGCCCTCGCCCGACTGGGGCCTGTCGATCTCTTCCAATTACGGCATGATCGGCGGCGGCTTCTGGTGGACGGTGCTGTTCGATGCCTTGGCCATCGCCTCGCTGGTGATCGGCGTCAATTTGGTGGCCGACGGCGTGCATGGAGCGTTCAATGACTAACCAAGCCGCCAACGCGCTAGAACTCAAAGACCTTTCGGTCGCCTATCGCGTCGGCCGCCGCGATCGCGCGGTGCTGCGCAACGTCAACCTGACCATCAAGGCCGGCGAAGCCTACGGGCTGGTCGGCGAATCCGGCTGCGGCAAATCCACCGTGGCGCTTTCCGTGGTGCGTTATCTGCCGCGCAACGGCTCGATCACCGGCGGCTCGATCGCGCTCGACGGCAAGGACGTAATGAAGCTCGATGGCGAGGCGCTGCGGCGTGCCCGCGCGGACAGCGTGTCGATGGTCTACCAGGACCCCGGCAAGGCACTGAACCCGTCGCTGCGCATCGGCCGGCAATTGACCGAGATCTTCGAGCTTGCGGGCATCAGCGGACAGACGGCTGAAGACAAGGCGCTCGCCATGCTGAACCGGGTGCGCATCTCGGATCCGGCAAGCGTCATGCAGCGCTATCCGCACCAGCTCTCCGGCGGCATGCAACAGCGCGTGGCGATCGCCATGGCGCTCGCCAACGACCCCTCGATGCTGATCCTCGACGAGCCGACGACCGGGCTCGACGCCACCGTGGAAGCCGAGGTGCTCGACCTGATCGGACAGTTGCGGCGCGAGTTGTCGGCGTCGATCCTGTTCATCAGCCACAATCTCGCCGTCGTCTCCAACATGTGCGACCGGGTCGGCGTGCTTTATGCCGGCATGCTGGTCGAGGAAGGCACGACCAAGGACGTCTTCAACGATCCGCGCCATCCCTACACCGTGG
>NZ_RZRY01000168.1:0-10480 GCF_003998035.1 Mesorhizobium sp. M2A.F.Ca.ET.039.01.1.1
GACGTGCTGGCGGCGATCAAGGACGCCATCCGCGACACGCATGTGGCGGCCCTCTACATCACGCACGACCTTGCCGTCGTCGCCCAGGTGTCGGACGAGATCATGGTGCTACGCCATGGCCGGCTGGTGGAGTGGGGCGGCACGCGGCAGATCATCAAGGAGCCGCGCCAGGAATACACCAACGCGCTGGTCTCTGTGCATGAGATCGAGCACAAGGAACAGCCGCCCGGCACAACGCCCTTCCTGTCGGTGAAGAATGTCACCGCCGCCTATGGCGGCGGCCATGTCAAGGTGCTGAAGAACGTCTCGGTCGACATTTATCCGGGACAGACGCTGGCGGTGGTCGGCGAGAGCGGCTCCGGCAAGTCGACGCTGGCGCGCGCGATCACAGGCCTGTTGCCGCCCGAGGAGGGCACCGTCACCTTCGACGGCAGGCCACTCGCCAACAGGCTGGCCGACCGGCCGAAGGAGGACCTGCGGCAGCTGCAGATGATCTACCAGATGGCCGACGTGGCGATGAACCCTCGCCAGACGGTAGGCACCATCATCGGCCGGCCGCTGGAGTTCTATTTCGGCATGAAGGGCCGCGAGCGCGACAAGCGCGTCGCCGAGCTGCTCGACGAGATCGAGATGGGCAAGGGTTTCGTCGACCGCTACCCGGCCGAGCTTTCCGGCGGCCAGAAGCAGCGTGTCTGCATCGCGCGCTCGCTCGCCGCCAAGCCGAAGCTGATCATCTGCGACGAGGTGACATCGGCGCTCGACCCGCTGGTCGCCAACGGCATCCTGAAACTGCTGCTCAACCTGCAGCAGCACGAAAAGGTCGCGTATCTCTTCATCACCCATGACCTGGCGACGGTGAAGTCGATCGCCGATTCGATCGCTGTCATGTATCGCGGCGAGGTGGTGCGCTACGGCTCCAAGAGCAAGGTGCTGACGCCGCCTTTCGACGCCTATACGGACCTGCTGCTCTCCTCCGTGCCGGAGATGGAGATCGGCTGGCTGGAGAAGGCGATCAAGGGCCGACGCGTGGAAAGCGCTGGAAATTAGCCTGCCAAAATCGACCCAAGGCACTTTTGTCATGCGGCCGCAACAGGGAAGGGGAAAGATCGCCGCGGGCGGATAGAACCCGCACCGGAATCAATCTCGAAGAAGGGGGCAGGACATGCATACGGAACTCGATCATCTCGCCGAACTCGCCGGCAAGGGCAGGATATCGCGGCGCGATTTCCTCGGCCGCGCGGCAGCGCTCGGCGCCTCGGCGGCGCTGGCGACGACGCTGGCCGGCAAGGCCTTCGCCGCGAGCCCGGTGAAGGGCGGCATCATCAAGGCCGGCCTGCAGGGCGGTGAATCGACCAACAGCCTCGACCCGGCGCTGAACCTCAGCCAGGTCACATTCAACTTCTGTAAGCAGTGGGGCGAATTCCTTGTCCGGCTGACGCCCGATGGAGGCGTCGAGAACCTGATCGCCGAGGAGATCGGCGCCTCGGCCGACGCCAAGACCTGGACGATGAAGATCCGCGACGGCGTCGAATTCCACAACGGCAAGACGGTGACGGCTGAAGATGTCGTCGCCACCCTCGAGCGCCACGCCGACGAGAAGTCGAAATCCGGCGCGCTCGGCATTTTGAAGAACATCAAGACCATCAAGGCCGACGGCAAGGACGTGGTGGTGACGCTCGGCGACGCCGACGCCGACTTCCCCTATCTGATGGCCGACTACCACCTGGTGATCCAGCCGAATGGCGGCAAGGACAACCCGAATGCCGGCGTCAGCGCCGGGCCGTACAAGGTCGCCGTCAACCAGCCCGGCGTGAAGCATGGCGGCGAGCGCTTCGCCAATTACTGGCGCGGCGACAAGGCCGGCCATGCCGACCAGATCGAGATTGTCGTGATCAACGATCCGACGGCCCGGCTCGCGGCGCTGCAGGGCGGCCAGGTGCATCTCATCAACCGCGTCGAGCCCAAGGTGGTCGATCTGGTGAAACGCATGCCGGGTGTCAGCGTCGAGAACGTGTCGGGGCGCGGCTACTACCCGTTCAACATGTTCTGCGACACCGCGCCCTTCGACAACAACGACCTCAGGATGGCGTTGAAGCTCGCCATGGACCGCGAGGAGATGCTCGACAAGATCCTGCGCGGCTATGGCTCGGTTTCGGCAACGACTTCCCGATCAACGAAGCCTACCCGCTTTTCTCCGCCGATATCGAGCAGCGCAAGTTCGATCCGGAAAAAGCGGCAGCCGCCTACAAGAAATCGGGCCACAGCGGCTCGATCCTGCTGCGCACCTCGGACGTCGCCTTCCCCGGCGCGGTCGACGCGGCGCAACTCTACCAGCAGTCCTGCGCCAAGGCCGGCATCAAAATAGAGATCAAGCGCGAGCCGGGCGACGGTTACTGGTCGGAGGTGTGGAACAAGCAGCCCTTCTCGCTCTCCTATTGGGGCGGGCGGCCGACGCAAGGCCAGATGTATTCCACCGGCTACCTGTCGACCGCCGACTGGAACGACACACGCTTCAAGCGGCCCGAATTCGACAAGATGCTCTATGCGGCGCGCGCCGAGCTGGACCAGGCCAGGCGCAAGGCGATCTATCGCGACATGGCGATGTTGATGCGCGACGAAGGCGGCCTGATCGTGCCGTTCTTCAACCAGTTCGTCGACGCTGCCAACACCAAGAAGATCAGCGGCTACGCCAAGAACCCCAATGGCGAGATGATGGACGGCTACGCGCTCTGCGAATGCTGGCTGAACGCCTGACATCAGTATAATTCTTCGAACACCGCGTGTCCCTTGGACGCGCGGCGTTCTTGTTTAGACCGACAATCACAGGAAGCTGTCCGTGGCGCTCAAATCCAAACTGCTGCTCATCATTCTCGACGGCGTGCCCTACCGGAACTGGCGCCGGCTGATGGGCAATCTCGAGGGATGGACGCAGTCGGGCGAGGCGCAGGTGTGGAAGATGCGCTCGGTGCTGCCGTCGACGTCCGCCTGCTGCTACGCCTCGATCCACACCGGGGTCACGCCGCAGGTGCATGGCATACTTTCCAACGAGAACCGCTTTCGCGTCACGCAGCCGGACATCTTCTCGGAGGTCAGCAAGGCCGGCGGCAAGACGGGTGCGGTGACCCATTCCTATTGGTCGGAATTCTTCCGCAGCTTTCCGTTCGACCTTGTCGAGGACATGGAGTTCGACGATCCGAGCGGACCGATCACGCATGGCCGCTTCCACACCATGACCGGCTACAATCTCAAGAACCAGATGACGCCGAGCGACGTCGACCTGTTCGCGACGCTGACCATGCTGGCGAAGCGCCACGGCATCGACTACGGCATCCTGCACACCTGCACGCTGGACTCGATGGGACATCGCTTCGGCCATGACTGCATCGAGATGGACCATGCCTGCTACGCCATGGACGGCATGCTCGCCGCCTTCCTGCCGCGATGGCGCGAAGCCGGTTATGAAGTGATCGTGACGGCCGACCACGGCCAGACCGACCGCGGCCACCATGGCGGCCATGACGACGAGATGCAGGATTTCGCGCTCTATTATTTCGGGCCCGCGAAAGGCCCCGAGGCCGACACTCTGCTCGACCAGCTGCAGCTCGCGCCGACGGTGCTGAGCCGGCTTGGCGTGGCGATACCGGAGACGATGAAGGCGAAGGTGTTTTTGGGTTAGCGCGGCCTTCCCTTCTCCCCTTGCGGGAGAAGGTGGATCGGCGCGCAGCGCCGAGACGGATGAGGGGTGTTCCAGCGGAGTGAGACGCGGGCATTCCCTGGAACACCCCTCATCCGTCGCCTTCGGCGCCACCTTCTCCCACAAGGGAGAAGGAAAAGCGCCCCTACTGGCAACCTCCCCGCTCTTCGGTTAGCCTCCGAAAATTCCTCGGCGGAGGGTGAACCTTTTTGGACCGATCAGCGACAGAGCTTCGAGGAGCCAGGCGGCTCGACCGGCCATGAATGCGGCGACGGAAACCGATCGCGCGCTTGTAGACCGGGTCGCGAAGGGCGACCGGGCCGCCGTTCGGCTCCTGTTCATGCGTCACCACGCGCGGATCTACCGCTTCGTGGCGCGCCAGACGGGATCGGAAATGATGGCCGACGATATCGCAAACGAGGTTTTTCTGGAGCTGTGGAAGCAGGCGCCCGGCTTCGAGGGCCGCTCTGAAGTCTCGACCTGGCTGCTCGGCATCGCCCGCTTCAAGGCGCTGTCTTCGCTGCGCAAGAAGAAAGAAGACTGGATCGACGACGATGACGCGGCGCAGGTCCCCGACAGCGCCGACACGCCGGAAGTCGTCACCATGAAGGAAGACAAGGCCGCCGCCTTGCGCCGTTTCGTCGATGCCCTGGCCGAAGAACATCGCACGGTGATCGACCTTGCCTATTACCATGGCCAGTCGGTGACCGAGATCGGCGAGGTGCTTGGCATTCCAGTCGCGACCGTCAAGACCAGGATGTTCTACGCCCGCAAGAAACTCGGCGAAGCCCTCAAGGCCGCCGGTTACGACAGGGGGTGGCCATGAGCGCCGCTGAAAAGATGTCGCGCCGCGACGAGATGGAGACGCTGCTGCCGTTCTACCTGAACGGCTCGCTGGAAGGCGCCGAGCTGGAGGCCGTCGAGGAATGGCTGGCCACCGATCCGGCGGCGATGGTCGCCCTTGGTGAAGCGGAAGCCGAATTCTCCGGCACCGCCGCCGCCAACGAGGCGATCCGCCCGCCAGCCGATGCGCTCAGCCGTTTTACCAGGGCGCTCGACGCCGAGGCCGGCCCCGTGCGCGTGCCCGGCCAATCCTGGCTGGCGAAAGTTTTTGGCCGGGTGACGGCGATGCCGGCCGGCGTCGCCTGGGCGGCGGCCGCTGCGCTGCTGGCGTTGGTCCTGGTGCAGTCCTTCGAACGGCCGGGCGGCAAGGGCAACGACTTCGAGGTGGCCGGCGCCGAGGACGATCTGGCGAAGCTGCCTTTCGCCCTGGCCAAGTTCAAGCCGGATGCCAAGATGGCCGATATCGCCGCCTTCCTCGGCCAGAACGGGCTGAAGATCGCCAGCGGACCGACCGCCGACGGCGTGTTCCACCTGACGATCCCGGCCAGCACGGCGGCCGATTACGACAGGCTCGTCGGCCTTGTTGCCGCCCAGCCTTTCGCGGATACTGTGATCCAGGGAAGGAAACCGGCCGATGGCGGCTAAGGCAATTCCAGGAAAAGTGCGCCGCGGTTTTCCGTCCGGAATTGCGTCGGGACCAAGGATCATTCTTCGTGTGGCGCTCCTTGCGGCGGCGGCTTTTGTCGCCGCGCCTGCGTTCGCGCAGACCAACGATCCCAATCTGACGCAGAAGCAGGTGGACTGCCTGAACCGCACGACAACCGCAGGCGGCGACTGCGACAGGGACGGCGGCGCCAAGAATGGCGAAGGAACGCCAGGCACTGCGAGCGGTGCGGTGTTCCTGCCGGCGCTGATCGTCGATCTCTTTCCGAACCCACCGGCAGGCGCCGCCCCGCAAATGCCGGCGCCGTCCAACGGCGCATCGTCATCGAGCGGTTCCGGCAACACGCCGCCGCCCGCTCCGGCGCCGAGCGGTCCGGTCACCGTGCCGCAAGGCCTCAACCTGGCGGAGCCGCCGCGCGCCATCGCCGGCGAATTCGTGCCCGACGAGGTGCTGGTGACGGTCGACGGCGACGCCGGCGTGGTTCAGCAGATCGCCAATTCCTTCGGCCTGCAGGTGCGCTCGCAGCGCCAGTCGCGGCTGCTTGGCTCGACGCTGGTGCGCTTTGGCATCACCGACGGGCGCCCCGTCGGCGTGGTGCTGGCGCAGCTTGCCGCCGACGGCCGCACACAACGGCGCGAGCCGAACCATATCTACACGCTGCAACAGGCGGCCGGCATCGTGAACTATGCCTTCGACCGCATCGCGCTCGATTCAAAACAGGCGAGCGGCGAGAATGTGCGGGTCGCCGTCATCGACACCGGCATCGACGACACCAACCCGGCGCTTAAGGGCGTCATTGCTGACCAATATGACGCCATGCCCAATGTGCCGATCGAGAAGCGCGACCACGGCACCTCGGTCGACGGGCTGATCGCCGGCGTCGGGCCGCTGGAAGGCATGGCGCCGGGCGCCAAGATCTATCACGCGCGCGCCTTCGAAGGCGGCAAGTCGACCATGGACGTCATCCTGTCGGCGCTCGACTGGGCGGCCGAGCAGAATGTGCGCATCATCAATATGAGCTTCGTCGGCCCGAAGAACGACCTGCTCGGCACCGCCTGCCGCAATGCGCGGGCATTGGGCATGGTGCTGGTGGCGGCCGCCGGCAATAACGGCCCGAAGGCGCCCTATGGCTATCCGGCCGCCTTCGACGGCGTGATCGCCGTGACCGCGACCGACGCCAAGGACGGACTGATGCCGCAGGCCAATCGCGGCGCCTATGTGTTTATCTCGGCGCCGGGCGTCGAGATGGTGGCGCCGAGCGGCGCCGGTTCGGACGTGGTGACCGGCACCTCCTTCGCGGCAGCCATCGTGAGCGGCGCGATCGCCAATCTAATCCATGCTTCGCCGGAACGCTCGGCCGACGATATCGAGAAGGCACTGGCGGCAACGGCGAAGGATCTCGGGCCCAAGGGGCGGGACAATGACTTTGGTTATGGGTTGATCGATACAAAGGCGGCCGAGGCGGCGAAGTAGTGAGTTTAAGGTGGCAGGCCCGTCAATAAATTGGCTGCCGGGTTCCCGATACCGCGCTTATACTGATGCGGCGGCCTGCTCGACGCCAGTTGCTTGTGCTTTGTGAGCAAGGCCGAGCGTCTCCCGAACGGCCCGAAGCACCTCGTCCGCCAGCGCCACATCTGTTTTTGCGATGGCGCGAGATGCTGCGATAGCGCCGATTTCGGCAGCGACGGCAGCAACGGCGAGACGGCGTCTCTCAGACGCGGGAATCGTCGTCTCAAGCGAACGTTGAAGCGTCGCTGCCATTTCCTCAAATGCACGCGTAAAGCTGGCGCTGACGGCGCTGTCCTGCCGCCCAACTTCACTTGCGGAAGCGGCCATCGGACAAGCCGTCTCGACTCTGTCGCGCATATCCGCTGAAAGATATCCAGCGAGGTATTCCTCGAAGGTGGGACTGCGATCACCCGCCCAAGCCCGGGTATCAGCCATGTTTCCCGCGAAGCCATGGGAAAACGCAGCCGCCGCCAGCTCATCCTTCGACGAGAAATGTGCATAGAGCGCTCCATGCGTCAGTCCGGCCTCCTTGGCGACTTCCGCTACGCCGACGCCGTCTATTCCCCGTTTACGGAACAGCCTGCTCGCCGCCTGCAACAGAGCGTGCCGGTTCTCCGCAGCTTTTTCCTTCGAAACACGCATTTCCAGCTTCCAGACCAATGTCACGAATTTTTTAGTTGCGATCGCCACCAAAGTCAAATAGATGCCGGACATCGCTTTTTGATTGCGATCGCAACCAATGGAGAAACAGGCATGCGTTACAGACTTTTCGGGAAGCACACGGGACTTCGGGTCTCCGAACTGGTGCTCGGGACCGGTAGCTTCGGGACGGGCTGGGGACATGGCGCTGAGCCCGAGGAGGCCCGTCGCATCTTCGACGCCTATGCGGACGCCGGCGGCAACTTCATCGATACGGCCAACGGCTATCAGTTCGGTCAATCCGAGGAAATCCTGGGCGATCTGCTGGCTGGGCGGCGCGACGATTTCGTGTTGGCCACCAAATTCACCATGCGGACGGACCCCGCGGCCGGTATTCTGGTCACGGGCAATAGCCGCAAGGCCATGGTCTCATCGGTCGAGGCGAGCCTCAGGCGGCTCAAAACCGATCGCATCGATCTCTATTGGGCTCACATGTCGGACGGAGTCACCCCGGTCGAAGAAGTCGTGCGCGGCTTTGACGATCTAGTCCAGGCCGGCAAGATCCTTTATGCGGGTCTTTCCGACTTTCCCGCCTGGCGGGCGGCGAGGGCCGTCACCATTGCGGAATTGCGCGGAGCCGCCCCTATTGCAGGTCTTCAGGTGGAGCACAGCCTCGTCGAGCGAACGACCGAACTGGAACTCCTGCCTGCAGGGCAAGCGCTCGGCCTCGGCATCGTGGCCTGGTCACCGCTTGGCGGCGGCATGTTGACCGGAAAGTACCGCAAAGGCGAGAAAGGCCGCGCGGAGGGTTTCGGCGGCAGGGTATTCCAAGCCGAAGATTCCGCGCAGCGTACTGCCATCCTCGACACCCTGATCGCGGTTGCGAAGGACGCCGGAGTCACGCCCAGTGAAATCGCCATCGCCTGGGTTGCGGCCAAGGGCTCGCTCCCGATCATCGGACCACGCACGCTGGCTCAGCTCGAAAACAACCTGGCTGCGGCAAAAGTAACGTTGTCGCCGGAGCAAATTGCACGCCTTGATGAGGTGAGCGCGACGCGACCGATCTTCCCCTACACGGTGCTCAATGATCCCGAGACCAGGCAGGGCTTCACGGGTGGCAAGGCCGACCGCTTCGACGCGCCGGCCGAAGCAGTCGCCTGAGGTATCCGCCAGCGCCTCCGCGCCGGCTTGGATTCCCGGGCCGGCGCCCCCAGCCACTGACCCTCGCACCACCAGATGCGCGCCGCCAGACACCCTTGGCGACACGCCGCGCGCCGGCGAGCCGGAGCACGAGGCGGACAGCGGCACCTGGAATTCTCCAGCCGCGGCCCCGGGAAGACGTCATCAGGGACAACCTGCGACGGCTACGGCCTGCTTGAAATAAGGCGGCGGAGGCTGCCAAGGATTGATCCTCGGCCACATGCGCTTACAGAGCCGGACCCAACCGTACCGGGCTTCCGTCATAGAAGCGCGGCAGCCGGAAGCGGCTGAGGTCGTGGCCGGTGTCGTTTCCCTGGATCATGTCGGAGACGACGCGGCCCATGCCGGGCCCGATGCCGAAGCCGTGGCCGCTCATTCCGGTCGCCACGAAGAGACCGCCGATCGCCTGGACCCGATCGACGACAGGGACGACATCGGGCATGGCGTCGATCATGCCGCCCCAGCCGACCTTCAAGCGCGCTTTCTCGAACTGGGGAAAAAGCTGTTTGAAATTGCGCTCTGTCGCGCGCAGCCGGGCCGGTTCGGGGGCCGGGTTGAGCACCCGCATTCTCTCGAAGGGACTCTCTTCATCCGGCGCCCAATCGCGCGGCGTCGACCAGCCGTCCGGGTAGCCTGACGGCGCGAACGGGAAATAGCGCGCTCCGAACGGATCGTTCCTGAGGGCGGGGATATATTTGGTGGCATGCCGAAATGCGTCAGGCCCGAGGTAAAGCAAATGGCTGCCGCCGCCGGCGAGCGTGTATCCGCCGTCCTGTCTGCGCCGGAAAGCGATGTGGTCGTCGGCGGCCGCGCCTGCATAGATCTCGGGCAAGGGCTCGGTCGCGGCTACGGTTACCCGGACGCTGAGCTGGGGGATGGACACGCCGTGCCGCGCCAGGAACAGGGACGACCAGGCGCCGCCCGCGACCAGCACGGTGGAGGTCTCGATATATCCCGCCTCGGTCCACACGCCCCTGATCCTGCCGGCCTCGATGTCGAGGGTGCGCGCCGCGCAATTCTCGACGATCCTGGCGCCTTTTCGCGCGGCAAGCCGGGCCAGCGCCGGCACCGCCAGCCAGGGTTCCGCGCGCATGTCGGAGGGCGTCGTCATCGCGCCCTTGAATCTGCGCGACATGCCGGTGATGAGCTTCGCGGTTTCGTCCGCATCCAGGAGACGTGTGTCGAGCCCATGGATCGCGGCGATCTTCATGAACGCTTCGAAGCCGGCCATGTCCTTTTCGGTGTTGGCCAGATAGGTCACGCCTGTCTGGGTGAGCCCGATGTCCTCGCCGCTTTCGTCGGCCAGTTGCCGCCACAGGCGGATAGCCTCGATAACGATCGGCAGTTCGTCCGCGTCCCGTCCCTGCTTTCTGATCCAGCCCCAATTTCGCGAGGACTGCTCGGCAGCGACGCGGCCCTTTTCCAGCAGCGTCACCGGAATGTTGCGGGCGGCAAGGAAAAGCGCCGTCGTTACGCCGATGACACCGCCACCGACGATCATCACTTCCGAAGTCTTCGGCGGCGGCCCAGGGTACTGGATTGGATCCGCTTCGGTGAACGGGAATGTGGGCAAATGGCGCACCCTGAAGGATCGGTTGACGGTCCAGGCTTACCGGTTGTTGCCGTCCAAGATCAGGAGCAGGCGAAGGCGGATCGTTGTCCCACGAGGTAAAAACAGCCCGAAAGGCGGCGGCTGGCTAGGCTGTTGGATCCTGCCCTAGACCGGCGCCCCTGCCACCGATCCCCGCACCACCAGATCCACCGGCCACACCTCGCCGCGCGCGCCCTCTTCCAGTCCCGATATGCGCGCCGCCAGCCGCTCGGCGACGCGCGCGCCGGCAAGGCGGATCGAGGAGCGCGTCGTCGACAAAGGCACCGGGAAATTTTCCGGCCGCAGCCATGGGAAGACGTCGTCATGGGCGATCAGCGAC
>NZ_RZRY01000169.1:0-10479 GCF_003998035.1 Mesorhizobium sp. M2A.F.Ca.ET.039.01.1.1
CAGCCAGGCGGCGCGGCGGCCGGCTTCCTTGTCCTCGCGCCACAGCGCGCCAAGCGCGCCGCCGGCGGGATAGTTCGGCGCCAGCGGCGGACGCAGGCGCTGCACCCGGCCGCCTTCCTGGTCGATGAAGACGGGAGCTTCCGGGCGGCCGACGCAGTCGCGCATCGCGGCCACCAGGTCGCGGATCTGTGCCGCCTCGCCGATGTTGCGCGCAAACAGGATGAAGCCCCAGGGACGTTCGTCCCGATAGAAGCGGATTTCGTCTTCGGTGAGGGATTTCCCGGCGCAGCCCAGGATCATGGATTTTGATTCGCTCATAGACCGAAGCTTAAGGCTTTGAGCGAGCAAAGGGAATCACCCCTGCCCTGAGACTGGCCAAAGCTCACAACCGTCCACAACGAAAAGCCGGCGCGGCCTTGCGGCGGCGCCGGCGTTCGGTGTTGGGACGGATCAGCGCGATACGAAGCAGTTACCGCCCGCCGCCTTGTAGCTGGTGCAGAGCTCGATCGCATCGTTGCGCGAATGGGCCGGAACGCGGACGCGGTAGAAGGTGCCCTTGCCCGCGACCTCGGCCTTGACGATGTTGGCGGTGCGGCCGGAGAGCACGCTTCCGTAGCGGCGCTGCAGATCCTGATAGGTCGACTGCGCGCTTTGCACCGTCGGCTGCGAGGCGATCTGCATCGACCACGAGCCGCCGCCGGCTGCCGCCGCCGGATCGATGGAAGCGACCTGGTCCGGCTTGACCTCGCCGACGATATCGACCGGCTGATCGGACGGACGCGCCGGCGCCACCGGCACCACCGCGGGCGTGTTGCTCGACTGCGACTTGGCTTCAGCCTTCTTCGCGGGCTTCGCCGGCTTGACGGTCACCGCATCGGCCTGACCCGTATCGGCCTGCCCCGTATCTGAAGCCACCGTTCCCGTCTGCTGGCCGTCGGAGGCCGGCGCGACATGCTGTGGCGCCGGATCGCTCGGCTCGGCCGCCGCGACCTTCGGCGCGGCCGGAGCCGGATCCTCGCGCGGCACCAGCGAGCCGTCAGGCTTGACCATCATGGTCTTCACCTTGCGCGGCGCGACGGCGACGACATCGTTTTTGTTGGCGGTGTTGGCGGCATCCTGCTGCAGCACCTGTGCGATGCGGTCTTCCGACTTCGGCGCCGGCGCGGCCGGCTGCGCGCTTGCCGGTGCGGCAGGCTGGGCGCTTTCGGGCACAGCGGCTTGTTCGACGCCGGGCAACGCCGAGCTTGTATTGCCGGCAGCATCAGTGCCGGCCGCGGCGTCGTTGTCGTTGGGCGAAAGATCGACCACGCGGCTCGGCGGCGGTTCCTTCGAGGCCAGGTCGACGGGCTGTTCGGTGGTGTTCACCAGCTTCTGCTGCACCGGCTCGGCAGGCTTTGCCGCGCCGCCGCCCTTGGCGACCGCGTCATAAACCTTGTTGTCCTGGTTCGGCACCACCGCGCCACCCGGATTTTCGGGCTTCACCTTGATCGGCGAATTGTCGGCCTTGACGATCACCGGAGCCTCGCTGCCGCCCTTGCCTCCGAAGGAGAAGGCCAGCGCGCCAAGGCCGCCGAGAACCACCACGGCGCCGACCAGCCCCGCGATCATCATGCCGCGACGGCGCGGCTGCGCCGCCTCACGCTCGGCAAGCCCGGGGATCGCCATCGCCTCTTCAAGCTCAGGATCGTAATCGAGATCGTCGGTAGCGAATTCGTCCGCCTGTGAGACCGGCCGGCTGCCGGGCAATTCGTCGGCGTCGTAGTCGTTCGCGGCAGCGAAGGAAGCCTGAGCGGGCGGAGCCGCCGGAGCCTCGGCCCGCAAGTCGCGACGGTCATAGCCATTGAAGCCGGCGCTGTAGGTTTCGTCGTCATAGCCACGGTTCTGCACGGGCGCCGACGCGATCTCCGTCGCGTTCATGTCGGTGAGCAGGCTCGCGAATTCCGCGTCCAGATCGTCATAAGCAGCGGCGGCCGGCTGATCCTCCTCGAAGCTGAGCTCCGGAATGTCGAGGTCGTCGGCGAGCGCGACCACGCGCTCCGGCACATCGACCGTCTCGACATCCGGCACCTCGTCATGCTGGCGGGGCTGCGGCGCAGCCATCGGGGCCTGCGCCGGTTTGGCATGGGCGGAATAATCCGGGGCCGGCTCGTTGCGGTAAGCAGGCGCGGTCATCTGCAGCGGCGCTGAAGGCGCTGCCACCTGCACCGGCGCCGCTTGGGCCGGCTGTGCCGCAAATGAGGCTTGCACCGGCGGAGCGGCGGTCGGGGTCGAACGGCTCCAAGACCTTGTCTGCTCGACCGGCGTCGGATGCATCCATTCGGACGAATTTGCCGGAGACCTCGCGCTGGCGGCCGCCGCCTGCTCGGCCTCGATACTCCCGGCGAAAGCGGCGCCAAAGGCGTCGTCGTCGAAATCAATGTCCTGTTCGGCCGCCGAAGGTCCGGCGCTGGAGGGCTCGGCCTTGGCCGAGGCTGCAAAATCCTGGCGGTCGAGCTCGTTGGCGAGCAGGTCGTCCAGGTCGCTGTCGGCCGGCTGCGCGTCCTGCCGGTCCTGCGCCGGCTGGCGCTCGTCGAGATCCCAGTCGAGATCGTCGGCCGCCGTGTTCCCACCGGCGTGGCTCGCGGATTCCGCAACCAGCCGTGGCGCGGGAGCAGGCTCCTTGACCGTGGGCATAGGCCGTGCGGTCATGGCGCCGAGCAGCGCGTTGAGCTCGTCCTCCAGGCTGCGCTCGCTGGCGGCCGGCTTTGCCGGTTCCACTGCCGCGACCGGAGGGACCGGAGCAGCGGCAACTGGTGGGACTGGAGCAGCCACGACCGGAGCCGGCTCTGCCGGCTGCAATACGGCGGCGGGCTCGACGGCCGGAGCTTGCGGCTCTTCATTCAGCGCGTCGCGGAAGCTCAGCTCGAAATCGTCATCGGCCTCCGCCTCGACCATCGGCGCCGGCTCGTCGGCGAGCGACAGCTCCGGCTCCTGAAGATCCTGATCCTGGCCGAGATTGATGTCATCGCCCGGCGTCTGGTCGAAATGGCCGGCGAAATCATCTTCGGAGATCAGCGGGGCGGCTGCATGAGCTTCGACCGACTCGACGGCCCGCGCATGCTGCTCGGGCTCATGGCTTTCAAACGACAGCTCGTCTTCAAGCGACATGTGGACCGCGCTGTCGAAATCGGCGTCGAACGCCTCTTCGCTCGCGGCCTGCATGGCTTCGACGGCATCCTGACGGGCGTCCGCCGGCTCGTGATGGTCGAGCTGGAAATCCTGGTCCAGCGAGGCCGCCATTTCATGATCGATCGAAAGGTCATCTTCGACCGGCGCGATATCGAGCGAACTGGCGACGGCCTTGTCGAAATCATCGTCGAAAGCGACTTCTGGCTCGGGAGCTGCCTGCGTCTCCGGCTCGAAACGCTCAGATGCGAAATGCGCCTCTGGCGCGACTTCCGGCTCCGCGGCGAAGTGCGGTTCTGGAGCGAACTCCGGCTCCGCTGCGCGCACCACGGCAAAGTCGGCGTGATCGGCCGCGTCATCAAAGACGAAATCCTGCTCGAAGGAAGCCGTCAGCTTGTCGTCATTCACGGCGGCGCTGGCGGACTCGAAGGCCGGCTCATGGCTGATCTGGTGGATGGCAGCCTGCTGCGCGACCGATGCGCTTTCCTCGACGGAATCGAACTCGCCCATCAACTCCTTCTCGAGGTCGATGTCGAAATCGTCAGCCTCCGCGGCGTGATTAGCCGGCGTGGCGTTCTCGGCCGCGGGGGCCGGCTGTCTCACCGGCTGGCGCGGGTCGAAACCCATGATCCGGGTCAGTTCCGCGAACGGATCGTCGTCGGCGATATCGTTGTGGTCGGCTACTTTCAGCGGGGTTCTGTCTGCCATTATTGTTCCCGAACTCGCACAAAGTCGGACGCCATGGACGTCGCGCAGGGTTGGCCCTTACCAGCGCAATGTGGGCAAAAGGTGACAGGTTTTTTAGTTAAACCTAACGCATTTCCGTGGGCGCGTCTGCCCCGATCAGCGTCAGGCCGGAGGTCAAGACATCCGAAACAGCCTGCACCAGCCCTAGTCTGGCATAGGTTGATTCTCGGTCGTTAACCTTAACAAAACGTAAGTCCTGATTGTCGTGGCCGCGATTCCACTGTGCATGGAAGCCTGAAGCCAGGTCATAAAGGTAGAAAGCGAGCCGGTGCGGCTCCAACGAAAGCGCTGCGGATTCGATCAATCTTGGATACTCAGCCAGCTTGCGGATCAACGCGATCTCGCCCTCGTCGGCCAGCGCAGCGACGGAAGCCGCGAGCCGGTTGCGGTCGAAATTCGCCTCGCCGAGCTGCTCGCTCGCCTGCCGGAAAACAGAGTGGCAGCGCGCCGACGCGTACTGGACGTAGAACACCGGATTGTCCTTCGACTGCTCGGTGACCTTGGCGAAGTCGAAATCGAGCGGCGCGTCGTTCTTGCGGTAAAGCATCATGAAGCGGATCGGGTCGCGGCCGACCTCCTCCACGACGTCGCGCAAGGTGACGAAATCGCCGGACCGTTTCGACATCCGGACCGGCTCGCCGTCGCGGAACAGTTTGACGAGCTGGCAAAGCAGCACGGTGAGCTTGACCGTATCGCCGGCGACCGCCCGCGCCAGCGCCTCGAGCCGCTTCACATAGCCGCCATGGTCGGCGCCAAGCACATAGATCAGGTCGACGAAGCCGCGCTCGACCTTGTCCTTGAGATAGGCGACGTCGGCGGCGAAATAGGTGAACGAGCCGTCCGACTTGACCAGCGCCCGGTCCATGTCGTCGCCGACCGCGGTCGACCGGAACAGCGTCTGCTCGCGGTCTTCCCAATCGTCCGGCTTCTCGCCCTTCGGCGGCGGCAGCTTGCCCTTGTAGATATGCCCCTTGAGCGTCAGGTCGGCGATTGCCGCCCGGATCTTCCTGGCGTTGTCGGCATGCAGCGTGCGCTCGGAGAAGAACACGTCGTGATGCACGTTGAGCAGCGCCAGGTCCTCGCGGATCATCGCCATCATCGCGTCGACGGTGCGATCCTTGACGATCGCCAGGGCCTCGTCTTCGGGCATCTCCAGCAGGCCGAGGCCGAATTCCTCGGCCAGCGCCTGGCCGACGGGGATCAGGTAGTCGCCCGGATAAAGCCCGGGCGGGATCTCGCCGATGGCTTCGCCAAGCGCCTCGCGGTAGCGCAGGAACGCCGAGCGGCCGAGCACGTCGATCTGGGAGCCGGCGTCGTTGATGACATATTCCTTGGTCACGTCGTAGCCGGCGAAGGCCATCAGATTGGCAAGCGTGTCGCCGACCACGGCGCCGCGGCAATGGCCGACATGCATCGGACCGGTCGGGTTGGCCGAGACATATTCGACATTGGCCTTGCGGCCGCCGCCGATGGTCGAGCGGCCATAATTGCGCCCCTCGCCGAGCAACGCGGTCAGATGCGCATGCCAGAACGCGTCCTTGAGCCTGAGATTGACGAAGCCAGGCCCGGCGATCTCGGCCGACGCGATATCGGCGTCGCCACGCAGCGCTTCGGCGAGTTTCTCGGCAAGCGCGCGCGGGTTCTGTCCAGTGGGCTTCGCCAGCACCATCGCCGCGTTGGTTGCGAGGTCGCCATGGCTGGCGTCGCGCGGCGGCTCGACCGCGATACGCGACAGGTCGAGCGTGCCCCCCTCCTTGTCCTTCAGGTCAAGGGCTTCGACGGCCTTTACGATCCGCGCGTTGAAATCGGCGAAGATATTCATTGGAAGTGCTCTGGGCTTTAAGAGGCGACCGGCCCAACGGCCGGCAAAATCGAGGCTCGCCCTAGCTCAAATCGGGCGTATGGTCAAACAGACGCCGATGTTCCTTCAAGGCATAGGTGTCAGTCATGCCAGCCAGGAAGTCGGCGACGCTGCGCGCCTTGATGCGATCCTCGGCCCGGTCGAGCCCCTCGCGCCAGCCATCGGGCATGGCGCGCGGATCGGCGAAATAGACGTCGAACAGCTCGCGCACGATCTGTTCGGCGTCGGCCCGCACCCGCATCACTTCCGGGTGCCGGTAGAGATGCTTGTAGAGGAAAGCCTTCAATTCCTTCTCGGCCGCGGCCATGCCGGCCGAAAAGGTCACCAGGGTCTCGCCCGCGGCGCGCACCGCATCGCCGCTGTCCGGTTTCAGACGCTCGATGTTGGCGGTGGTCGATGCGATGACATCCTCAACCATCAGTGTGATCTGACGGCGCATCAGCTCGTGGCCGGTACGCACATCGTCGAGCCGAGGATATTTGGCATGCACGCCCTTCAGGATGGAGCCCGGCAAGCCGACCTCCCCCAACATCTCCAGCGTCAGCAGGCCGGCGCGCAGGCCGTCGTCAATGTCATGGGTGTTGTAGGCGATATCGTCGGCGATCGCGGCGCATTGCGCCTCGATGCCGGCGAAGCGGTCGAGCTCAAGGTCGTGCAGCTCCGAATAATCGCGGATCGCCTGCGGCACCGGACCTTTGAGCCCTTTCCCGGTCGCATCGGTCAGCGGGCCATTATGCTTAACCAGCCCCTCCAGCGTTTCCCAGGTGAGGTTCAGCCCGTCAAATTCGGCGTAGCGCCGCTCGAGCCTTGTGACCACGCGCAGCGACTGCGCGTTGTGATCGAAGCCGCCCCAGTCGGCCATCTTCTCGTTGAGCGCGTCCTCGCCGGTATGGCCAAACGGCGTGTGGCCGAAATCGTGGACAAGCGCCACGGCCTCGGCGAGATCCTCGTCGCCGCGCAGCGCCCGCGCCAGGGCGCGCGCGATCTGCGCCACCTCGATCGAATGCGTCAGCCGGGTCCGGTAATGGTCGCCCTCATGCGCGACGAAGACCTGTGTTTTGTGCTTCAGGCGGCGGAAAGCGGTGGAATGGATGATGCGGTCGCGGTCGCGCTGGAACGGCGTGCGCGTCGGGCTTTCGGCCTCCGGGAACAGGCGCCCGCGCGAACGCGCCGGATCGCTCGCATAGACGGCGCGCGGCCGATAGCCGAACCCGATGTCGCCGAGGGCATCCTTGCCCCGCTGCTCTTCCATTGACCCACCAGTTGACTCAGGCCTGCCCGCTTCATACCTATCATGTGAAACCGAAAGCAAGGTGACGCCGATGGGCGCGGATGCCAAGACTGCCATGAAGGTCGAAATGACCGACGCCGCGGCAAAGCGGATCGCCAGGATCGTTTCCGGAGAACCGGGCAAGACGGCTCTGCGCGTCTCCGTGGAAGGCGGCGGCTGCTCCGGCTTTTCCTATAAATTCGACCTCGTCGCAGGTGCGAATGATGACGATATCGCCATCGAGAAGGATGGCGCGACCATCCTCATCGACGACCTTTCGCTGGTCTATATGGGCGGCTCGGTGATCGACTTCGTCGACGACCTGATGGGCCAGTCCTTCCAGATCAGGAACCCGAACGCGGTCGCCTCCTGCGGCTGCGGCACCAGCTTCTCCATCTGATCGACCGGACTTCGCAAGCCTATGACCGGTGCGAGCCGGGTAGCGCGTGCCTGTCCCCTGGCTTTGGCAGGAATGCGGCCGGACGGCCTTTCTAAAGGTCCGCGCAGGCAATACGATCCGCTTCGTCGAACGCCTTCCGTCCGAACAGCATCGAGGCCTGCATGAAGATCGTCACCTGGAACATCAACGGCGTTCGCGCCCGCATCGGCAACCTCACCCATTGGCTGACCGAAAGCGCGCCGGACATCGTTTGCCTGCAGGAGATTAAGACAGTCGACGAGCAGTTCCCGCGCGCCGAGATCGAGGCGCTGGGCTACAATGTCGAGACCAATGGCCAGAAGAGCTTCAACGGCGTCGCCATCCTGTCGAAGCTGCCCTTCGACGAGGTCAATCGCGGCCTGCCTGGCGATGATGCGGACGACCATGCCCGCTTCATCGAAGGCGTCTTTTCCACCGACCAGGGCGCTCTGCGCGTCGCCTCGCTTTATTTGCCCAACGGCAATCCGGTCGAGGATGAACGGAAGTTTTCCTACAAGCTTGCCTGGATGGCGCGGCTGGAGCGCTGGGCGGAAGAACGGCTGCGGCTGGAGGAAGCGCTGGTGCTGGCCGGCGACTACAACGTCATTCCCGAACCCGCCGATGCACGGTTCCCGGAAAACTGGCTGGGCGATGCGCTGTTCCAGCCGCAGACGAGGCAGGCCTTTCGCCGGCTGAAGAATCTCGGCTTCACCGAGGCTGTGCGCTCGGTGACCGACTCGGCCGGCGTCTACACCTTCTGGGATTATCAGGCCGGCGCCTGGCAGAAGAACAACGGCATCCGCATCGACCACCTGCTGCTGTCGCCGGAAGCCGCCAACCGTTTCTCGTCGGCCTCGGTGGAAAAGCACGTCCGCGCCTGGGAGAAGCCCTCCGATCACGTGCCGGTCGCGATCGAGCTCAGCCTGGAACCGGCCTGAGAAGTTCCAGTCCTTAGCTCAGGGTCTGTTGAGATTCAGGTCAGGCCGAGCCGGAGTCGAAGACGGGCGCGAAGCGACCAGACAAGGTGGTTTCCGAGAACCGGAGCGGAGCGTACTTCAAAGTACGTGAGCACCGGGAGCGCAGGAAGCCGCCATTCGCAGGCCGGCATCACCTGAATCTCAACAGACACTGGACCCTGATATCGCCACAAATCCCCTCTTTGATAAGGGTTGCTGTGGGGGGTTGAATGGCGATCCGATTTCTTTTCAGGCCGGTCGGCCTTGCCTTGGCGCTTGCCGCGCCGACGCCCTCGCTGGCTGCACCGGCCTGTTTTGCCAACGGCAAGTCCTTCAATGTCGGCCAGACGGCATGCCTGACCATTGCCGGCGAAAGCCATCTCGCCCGCTGCGACATGGTCCTCAACAACACGTCCTGGACAAAGATCAAGGATGAATGTCCGGGAGACGCGCCAAAACCGCACCCGACCTCGATCTCGACGCCCGGCCCGACGCCGGCGGAGCCGACTGAAAACTAGATCGCCGCGGGCCTCCCCCCTCGAAGGGGGAGCATCCGACGCTTACTGATCGCCGTTGTTGCCCTTGGTTAGGATGTCGTCGGCGAGCGAGATCGCGGTCCGGCGATCGGCCTCGCCGGCCGCGGCGAACGCCTCTTCCTGCATGCTGCGGATCCAGGGCTGATCAGCTGCCGGAGCCCGCTGAAGCGCCGCCGTCATCATCGCCAGGCCGCGCACGATCTTGCCGCTCTGGAACAGGAGGTTGCCGAGCGTCGCCTGCGCGCCGGCATGGCCTTTCTCGGCTGCCAGTTGCAGCCAGCGGCCGGCCTGCTTGACGCTCGCCTTCACGCCGCCCTCGCCCTTGAGGAACATCCGGCCGATCTCGAACTGGGCGTTCGGATTGCGGTAGTTGGCGGCGGCGCGCATATAATATTCCTGCGCCGCGACTTCGTTCTCCTCGACCGGCGTGCCGGGAATGCCCTTGCGCAGATAGTCGCCGAGCGCCACCAGCGCGTCCGAAACGTAGCTTTCTTCCGGCGAGCCGGGCTCGACATCCTGGTCGACAATCTCCGAGAAGAACTTGAAGGCGGCATAGTCGTCGCGCGTCACGCCGTCGCCTTCGGCATACATGCGCGCGAGCTTCCAGGTGGCGCCGATCTGGCCGTTTTCGGCGGCGTATTTATAGGCCTCGACCGCCTGGTCCTTGTGGCCGCTCTTGTAGGCCGAGAAGCCGAATTGGAACACCGCCCACGGGCTCGACTGCGGCTTCACGCCGGTCTTGTCGTCGAACACCTTGTCGTCGAAGGCCATGGCCTGCCCGACGGCGCCCAAGGTCGCAAGCGCGACCAGTGCCGAAAAGACAGACGACCTCAACACCTCAGATGTCCGCATAGCAGTGCGTTTCTTTGGCCCCACCCGGATGAGTCACCGCGCCGTCGCGGGCCGGCCCTACCGTTTGCGCATATTTCCAGATCGCGCCGGACTGGTAGTCGGTCTTGCGCGGCTTCCATTTCTTTGCCCGGGCCGCCAGCTCGGCGTCCGACAGGGCTACTTCGATCGTGCCGTTCACGGCGTCGATCGAGATCACATCGCCATCCTTGATCAGCCCGATCGGACCGCCGACCGCCGCCTCCGGCCCGACATGGCCGATGCAGAAGCCGCGCGTGGCGCCCGAGAAGCGTCCGTCGGTGATCAGCGCCACCTTGCCGCCCATACCCTGGCCGTAGAGCGCAGCCGTCGTCGACAGCATCTCGCGCATGCCCGGACCGCCGCGCGGCCCCTCATAGCGGATGACGAGAACCTCGCCCTCCCGGTAGTTGCGTTGCGTGACAGCTTCGAAGCACTCCTCCTCAGAATCGAAGCAGCGCGCCGGCCCTGAAAATTTCAGTTCCGACATGCCCGCGACCTTCACGATCGCGCCTTCGGGGGCAAGGTTGCCCTTCAAGCCCACAACGCCGCCTGTCTTGGTGATCGGCCGATTGGCGGGACGCACAACATCCTGGCTCTCATTCCAGGCAACGTGCTCCATATTTTCGGCCAAAGTGCGGCCAGTGACCGTCATGCAG